>CAMNFW010000064.1 GCA_946537565.1 uncultured Ruminococcus sp.
TTTGTTGACAAGAGGATAATAATAAGGTATAATTATTATTGGTGTATTATAGATGAGTTATAATATGCAGAAGAAAGATATAAATAAAGGACGGAATGTGAAATGATAATTAAGGGGAAATGCCTTTCAGTACTGGTGAGTATGACCATGCTCACTTCACTGCAATCCTGCTCACAGGTTGTTGAACAGGCTGATTCCAAGCCTGCTGCTGTAACCTTTTCCTTTGGTGAAGCGGAGGACACAAACGGTGAAAACAGCAGCGAGCCCCAGGCTGAAAGCACAGTAACTACCACCGCTGAAACCACCACTACGACCACGACTACAACGACTATTCCCGTACTTAAGGGAAATATTTATGATGCTGACGGCGATCTTCTTATGTACAGCGACAGGGATGAAAGAGGCAAAGAGGTAAGAAGACTCAACAGCGACTATCTTTTCCCATTTTCAAATATTCTTGACGAGATGTCTGAGGGGCTGGATACGACTCTTGACGAGCAGCTTCGTGAAAAGAATCCGACACCGGTAAATGGAAGTGAGAATGTCGGACAGTCGGTGCAGCTGACTTTTGATGCAGATAAGCAGAGTGCGATATACAATTACATGGAAAACACTGGCATTAACGGAGCAGTAGTAGTTCTCAGAAGTGACGGATCGCTTATGGCAGAGGTGGCATATCCTTCGTACAATCCTGAGGATTACAGAAACATCAAGCATGACGAAGACCTTGCCTGGGGAACATATGGAAACAAGGCGTTTCAGAATGCAGAGCCTGGTTCATGCTTCAAGATCATGTCCGAGGTAATTGCCGATAAGCACGGCATAACCAGTCTCTGGGACGACGGCGAGTGGTATTATGACGGCACATCTATTGTCAACTGGGATCATGACAGGAATTTCAGCTATCCTTTTGAACGTTCTCTTTACTCTGCATTTATAAATTCCAGCAACATCTTTTTTGCGAAGGCATTTGATCAGATAGGCAAAGAAGCAGTCCTTGCAGATCTTGATGAAATATTTCATTTTGTTTCTGAGATAGACTGTGACTTTGGCACGCTTCACAACAATATTGAGATATACTGCAATGATGACCTGAGAAGAAGTGCATTCGGACAGTCATATGTACTTACCTGCCCGATATATCTTGCAGCACTTGGAAGGGAAGCAGTCTTTGGAGAAATGGTAAGACCGTTTGCAGTAAAGAACATGGTAGATACCAATGACTTTGGCAGCGTAACAAAAGCCGGCAGTCAGTCCGGTGAGGTAATAGCATCTATTCCGCCGGAGTGCAGACAGAATCTGCTTGACGGCATGGCAGGAGTAGGCGGCAATCTTGGACTATATTATCCGGAGGGCTACAGCTTCTACGCAAAGACAGGCACCGCAGAGACCTGGCAGGGAGATTTCCTTTACATCACCGGAATCCTGAAAAACAACAGCGATGACGGAACCGGTACCTACACTGACTACAATGACTATAATGGTTCTTACATTGTGGTTATGCAGATCAGAAATTCAGGATATTTTGGTTTTAATTTTGCCAGTGAATCCGCAGCTGTATACCAGGGACTTATAAATACAGTGCTTGGCTGATAATAGAAAAAACAAGGGCGCTCGTTTTCGGGCGCTCTTTGAATATGAATACCTGAGAAGGGACTGATACAATGGCAAAAGTTTCGTGGAAAGGGAGTGCATTGCTGGCACCGGTACCGGCAGCACTTGTCACTTGCGGAGATATGGAAAAATCTAATATCATAACAATAGGCTGGACGGGGATAGTCTGTACCAGACCGCCGATGACATATATATCAGTACGGCAGGAGCGGTATTCTCATGATATTATCCTTGATTCCGGGGAGTTTGTGATAAATCTTACCACCTCAGCGATGGTCAGGCAGACAGATCTGTGCGGAGTAAAAAGCGGGCGGGATATTGATAAATTTGCGGTCTGCGGATTTCACAAGGCACCGGCAAAGATCGTAGCGCCGCCTTTGATCGAAGAATGTCCGGTAAGTCTGGAATGCAGAGTAACAGAAAGCCGGATTCTTGGGACGCACACGATGTTTTTAGCTGAGATAGTGGGAGTAGATGCGGAGGAAAAATACATTGACAGCAAGGGAAAGCTGAATCTCCAGCAATGCGGACTTGCAGCCTATGCACATGGTGAATACTTTGCACTTGGCAGGAAGCTTGGGGATTTTGGATTTTCGGTGAAAAAGAAGAAAAAGAAAAAACCAGCTGCCCACAAATAGCGGAGCAGATCGTGTTTGATATTGGCTTTAATGTGCGATATCTTCGATCAAGCGTTCCAGTTCATATTCAGACTCTATCACGATACCCTGATCCAGCTGTTCACGGTCAAACTCCGGCATCAGCCTTACATCGTAGTCGATAATTCTGTAAGGCACCGTGCTGTCACCGATAAAAACGCCGATCCTGCCGTTATATTCCCTGACAGTCCGCTGAGGCTCAGCGATCTCATTCACGCCGGCGGAAAGTTTAGCGGCAGCCTTCTGGCGGTGAAGGGACTGACCGAGGGTGCAGATGATAATAAAGCCGGAAATGGTGAGAGCAGTCAGCAGGGTGAAGAAAATTCTTCTGTCAATTTTTTTGATCATACTATCTCTCCTTGTCATTATTATTAGATTCATTGTTTTCATTATTGCACGATTTTGATAAAATATACAAATCTGAAAAAATTTCATAAGACCTATTAACAAAACAAAAAAAGTATGATATAATATAAAATGTATATTTATACGGCTTTGTCCGGTATAAGAAAACGAAAGGAGATGCAGACGGTTATACTGTTATGGCAAACAAAAGAACAAGCAGTCAGACTGCACAGAAAAAAAAGAAAAAACGAAACCCTTTTCTGACCTTCCTGAAAAAATTCTTCATGGTCATAGCTACTACACTGCTGTCATTGTTTCTGGTGGTGGTTATCACCGGAACTATCGTTGCTACGGCACTGACAGTGTACGTTCTTGACTTTATGGAGGATTCCACCAGTATCACACTGCAGGAGCTGGAATCCGGAAGCGATACCTATTTCTACGGAACTAAGGTCGATGAGAACGGCGAGGAACAAACAGTCATCCTCAACAGCATCAAGGTCGATGTACAGCGAATACCAGTTTCGATCGACCGTATCCCGCAGCACGTCCGCAATGCCTTTGTGTATACCGAGGACGAGCGTTTTTACACACATGACGGTGTTGACTACAAGAGAACGTTTTCAGCATTTCTGAATATGTTCCTGCATTTCTACGACACCGAGCAGGGTGCGTCCACCATTACCCAGCAGCTCATCAAAAACCTTACCGGTGATGACGAGCATTCACCTCAGCGTAAGATACGAGAGATCTTCGCAGCCATGCAGCTTGAGAAGAGCTACTCCAAGGACGAGATCCTTGAGGAATACCTGAACTATATCGGCTTCGGCGGACCTGTAAACGGTATTCAGCTGGCAGCAACCCGTTACTTCGGAAAAAATGTTGAGGAGCTTACAACACCGGAAGCAGCAGTGCTTGCAGCGATACCCCAGAGTCCGGAATGGTATGGACCCTTTGTTGAGTATTACGATGACGACGGAAACCTTATCCGTGACGGCAAAGCCAATAATAAGGAGCGTCAGCAGTATGTTCTCTGGCAGCTCTATAAAAACGGAGCTATAACCTACGATGAATATCAGGAGTATTTAAACACCAAGATAATCTACACTGATTCTGAAGAGTACAAAAAGCTCCACCCGGAAGTAGACCTTGAAGAAATGGAGCGTCAGCAGACCAATTATACCTGGGAAGTTGATGCAATGATGTATGAAGCAGCGGACTTCCTGATGGAGCAGTTCAACATTGACCAGGAAGAGGCTATAAGACGTATCAACAAGGGCGGCTACAAGATCTATTCCACACTTGATGAAGGAATGCAGAGCTACATGGAAGAAAAATTCCTTGACCTGAACAACCTCATCAGTGCTGACTTTGTAAGAAGATGGGTAGACCTTGACGGTGACGGTGAAGCTGAGGAACAGCTGCCGCACATCGGCTTTATTGCTCTGAGGTATGACGGTTCAGTAATGTCACTTGTGGGCAACTGGGGACCGAAGGATTCATCGCTTTCTACCAGCTTTGCGGTAACGGAGCCGAGGCAGATAGGTTCAACAATAAAGCCAATATCCACCTATGGACTTGCACTTGAAACAGACCATATCCACTGGGGAAGCGTTTACCGTGACGAACCTATCATGGAAGTTGACGGCAAGCCCTGGCCTACGAACTATACAGTAGACAGCTCCTTCAGTGTATCGCATCAGCAGCATAATATCTATTATTTCCTCCAGCAGTCTTTCAATACAGTACCAGCACAGCTTTGTCAGGAGCTTACACCGCATGAGGTGTTCAAGTTCTGTACAGAGAATCTTGGTATGCAGCTTGACCCTGACGATGAAGGATATTCACCTCTGACAGTTGGTGCGCTTACCTGGGGTATCACACTTGAAAACCTTGTAAATGCGTACATTCCTTACGGCAACAATGGAATATACAACGATGCACATATTGTCAGCAGGATAGAGGACGGCACCCATAAGGTGATCTACTCTAACGACGGAAATCCGAGACAGGCAGTTTCAGACGAGACAGCATGGGTAATGAACCGTCTGCTCAAAAACGTTGTTGAAAACGGTACCGGTACAGCTGCAAGGCTTAATAATAAAGTTCTCTGCGGCAAAACAGGTACGACCGATAACTGGTATGACCTGACATTTGTAGGACTTACAAGAGATTTTGTAAGCGGCGTAACAATAGGATACAAGGCATACAACGAGTATCTGACTCTTCCAACCTCACTTAAATCAGCGCAGGTATGGAAGAATGCAGTTGGAGAATATGCAGATACAATGTTTGCAGATACACCTGCGGACTTTGAGCCTGTAAAATCAGTAGTAGCAGCGCCGATGTGTACAGCTACAGGACTTATAGCAGGAGAGTATTGTCCGAAGGGAATAACAGGCTACTGGAAATCCACCAATGCACAGGTCTGCAACGGTTCAGGTCACTGGATGTCTACCGGCAGTGACTGGTCTGGCGGCGGAGACACTTCCGGAAACACCGGAACATCTGACGGCAGCTGGACAGACAGCGGCACAAGCAGCGGCACCGGCGGTGATACAAGCAGCGGCGGTGACGTATCCGGAGGCGGAGATACTTCCGGAGGCGGCTGGACAACCGGCGGCGGAGATACATCCGGCGGAGGCGGCGACTGGTCAACCGGCGGCGGAGACACATCCGGCGGAGGCGGAGATTGGTCTGGCGGCGGAGATACATCCGGCGGCGGAGGCGATTCCGGCTGGTATGATCCAAATGCCGGCGGCGGAGATGTCAGCTGGGAATAAACCCATGATCCTGACATTGAAAGCGCATAGCTGAAGTTAATAATAACACAAAACCTGTCTGTACAGAAGTGCAGGCAGGTTTTATAATATATTAAAGGAGATAATAATGGATAACAGGATAAGGCTTGCAGCTCCCTGTCATTTTGGACTGGAGAGCGTTTTGAAATATGAGGTCATAAAAATAGGCGGCGAGGACATCAGTGTAACAGACGGAAGAGTGTGTTTTTCAGGCGGGATCGAGCTTATTGCAAGGGCAAATATATGCCTTTCCACCGCAGAGAGAGTGCTGATACAGCTGGCTGAATTCAAAGCGGTGACATTTGAGGAGTTATTTCAGGGAGTTAAAGCGATAGAGCTGGAGAGGTGGATAGGCATTGACGATGCTTTTCCGGTAAAGGGACATTCACTTAATTCCCAGCTTCACAGTGTGCCGGACTGTCAGGCGATAATCAAGAAAGCCGCAGCAGATCGTCTTAGCGGAAAATATGGAGTAAGCTGGTTCAGCGAGACAGGCGCAGCAGTACAGATACGTTTCAGTATACTAAAGGATATAGTAACAATATATCTTGACACAAGCGGAGTTGGGCTGCATAAGCGTGGCTACAGAAGAAATTCCAATGCTGCACCGATAAAGGAAACTCTTGCAGCCGGGATAGTAGCTCTGGCAAGAGTAAAACCAGACAGTATAGTCTGCGACCCATTCTGCGGCAGCGGAACACTGCTGATCGAAGCGGCAATGAAGGCGTTAAAGATACCGGTCGGGATCAACAGACGGTTTGCAGCGGAGAAATGGCGCTCAATAGACAGCAGCATCTGGCAGCAGGAGAGAAAACGAGCTATAGACGGAGTTGACCGTTCAGCGAAATTCCAGGGATTCGGCTATGATATTGACGATGCAGCCGCAGCGCTGACCATTGACAATGCGAAGAAAGCCGGCATAGGCTCACGCATAAAGGTTGAGCAGGCAGATATTTCAAAGTTCAGGCAGCCGGATAATTCAATAGTCATCTGCAATCCGCCTTATGGAGAGCGTCTGCTTGAGTTGAGGGAAGCAGAAGAGATATACGGCATAATGGGAAAAGTCCTGGGAAAGGGCGGAAGCACAGCAAGCTATATAATCTCGCCCCACGAGCAGTTTGAGCAGTTTTTCGGTAAGAATGCAAAGAAGCGCAGAAAGCTTTACAATGGCATGATAAAGTGTCAGCTTTATATGTATTACTGATGAAAGAGCAGATCAAGAGAATCACGGACCGTATTCTTGACCTGATATATCCGCCGAAATGTCCCTGCTGCGGAGAGATTATCCAAAGTGAAAAGGACATATGTGATGAATGCAGGAGAAAGCTTGTAAAGTGGACGGGCAGTTTCAGAATAAAAGGTGCAGATAGTTTTAATGCGGCATACAGGTATGATGAGACGATCTCTCCGGCTGTGATAAAGCTGAAAAATCAAAGCTATGGCAAGGCTTGTGATTTTCTTGTAAAAACGGCAGTGAAGCTGATAAAAGAGAATACATCAGGTGAAAACAGAGTAATAGTGCCGGTACCCTTGCATGAGTACACACTTAAAGAGCGTGGATACAATCAGTCTGAAGTCATAGCCAAAGAAGCGGGAAGGATACTTGGGATACCCGTAGACACCAGCAGTCTGGTGAAGGTTCGTGAAACGTTACAGCAGAAAACTCTCACACCGGAAAGGCGAAAGCTAAATCTCAGAGAGGCATTTTGCGTATCTGAGGGAAGTGATATTTCCGGCAAAAGCGTTATTCTTTTAGATGATGTCTGCACCACAGGAAGTACACTTAGCGAGTGTGCAGCTGCACTTAAAGAAGCTGGGGCAGCAAAGATATACTGCATTGCGGCAGCAAAGGTGCAGAAACGTGATAAATAAGAAATAAGGAATAGATGGGTAAATTTCCAGAAATTTCGCAGCATTCAGAGAGTTTGGAAATAATAAAAGACTTGACTTTATAATTCAAAGGGTATATAATAAATTATCGCTTTAATTCATTATATACCCTTTTAAATGAAAGGAGAAGCCAATGAAAAATAAAATGCTTATAATGATAGCCATGCTTTCAGCAGCAGTATGTATACTTTTAGCGGTTCCGGGAAGGGCAGAAGCAGCGACTCCGGAAGAGGCTGAGGCAGTTGCAAGAAGCTATGGCTGGTCGGAGGATATGATACAGTCAGCCTGGAACAAGTATTATGAAGACCCTGATGCCTATGATTCTGAGCGGATAGATATGATAATCGAGAAGATACATGAAGCCGGAAACCAGATCGCATCAACAGTACCCTATGAGCCTTCGGTTACAATCCCAGCGCTTTCAGTCACTTCAACAGTGACAACGGCAGCAGCCGATACGAACACCACCGCTGTGGGTGAAGGTACAGCGTCTGTCGGAGGCTCTTCCGGAACAGGAGCAGATGTAACTCCCGTATCAGATGATATTACCCTGACAATGCCTGACGGCACGACCTTTACCAGGATAAGTGCAGCTCGTTTCATTGCCCTTTCCTACGAGGATAAGAAAGCCTATCTTGGAACCTTTACACCTGAGCAGCAGACTGTTATCATAAACAATCTTACACCGCAGGAATACCGTTCGCTGATGAAGCAGCTTCCCACTGATCAGAAGGCAGATGTGCTGAATGATATGACAGATGTAGCGAGTGATCTTGGGCTTAATCTTTCGGTAGATGAAATGACGGACAATAATGTAGTTGTATCATTCAAGGATGAAAACGGCGAGCTGGTGGCAGTTGCCCAGGCAGGAGACATAGTGCAGAACACAGGCTATGACCGCAGGGGAGTATATATATTTTCGGGAATACTTTTTACGGCAGCAATTTGCGGACTATACATTATAATAAAGAAGAGTTTTTTGAAGACAGGTGATGCTAATGAGTAAGAAAGAGAGCAGCGGCAGTCAGCTTCTGCTGCACATAGCAACACCATTTGTGGTATTGTTATTGAGTGCAGCGGTGACGGCGGTGCTGATGATAAAGCCGTCAGACAAGCTGAAAGTATATCTTAATCTGGCATTTATGGACAGTCTTAAGTCCGACCCATATTCAGACGATACCGGACTTGTGATAAGGGACAATGACATCATAGATGATTATACAGGCAGCACCTCAGAGACCGGTGAAGTAATAAGACCGAAATTCGGCGAGAAATTTGCTGAAATAAGCAGTGAGAGATTATCGCTTGATGTGCCGGTATATTGGGGAAGCACAGCGGAGCTTTTTGAAGCAGGGGCTTGCCAGGCAAATAATTCAGCCATTATCGGAACTGAGGGCAATGCAGTAATAAGCGCTCATGTAGACACGTTTTTTGCAGAGCTTGACCAGCTTAAGGAAGAGGATATGGTCACAGTAAAAACCAACTACGGTGTATTTGAGTATAAAGTGAAGGAGCTTATCACCTTTGACACGAATACAAAAAAGTATATCACACCCACTGAGGATACACGACTTACCCTTTACACCTGCAAAAAAGATCTGCTTGGCAATACAGACCAGAGGATAGGAGTAATATGTGAGCTTGTATCCAGCAGCTTTTATACAGAGGAGGAAGGGAAATGAAGAAGCTTAGCAGATATATTCCCTCGCTCATAGTTTCAGTGATCATGGTATTTGCAGTGCTGGGACTGGTAGGTATAATAGTAGCGGATATAAACATAAATAGCAGCAGGCTGAAGAAAAAGGCTGAGGAAAACAGTATCAGTGCAGTAATAGTATCGCAGCTTGAAAAATACTATACACAGAATTATTATACCACAAGAATACCGGCAGAAGTGTATATGGACAACATAAGCGAGGATTACATCAAAGGGATAGTTGACAGTAAGATCGACAGTGGATTTGCAGCGTTAAAAGGTGAATCCTCCGGCGAAGAGACTGATATTATGAATCCCGGACTTGAAGCAGCACTGGAAAGCTTTTACAGTGACTATGCAGATAGCATAGGCTATGAAAAAGACGAAGCCTATGAGAAAAAGCTTGACAGCGCAAAGAAAAATGCCTATAATATCATCAGCAGCAGCTGTGACATATACAAATTTGACGCATTGAAGGAGCATGGAGTTATTGGAAAGCTGACTAAGCTTTACAGTAAAATGACGCTTCTGACAGTATGTGCAGCAGTAGGAACAGTCTTGTTGATGTTGATATTATTTCTTATAAATATCAAGGAGAAAAAGTCGGTAATATATTGGTTCGGAACGATTTCAGCAGTTTCGGGAGTGCTGGGGATAATACCCTGTGCATATCTTCTTGCCAGCGGATATTTCGAGCAGTTCACTATAAAGCAGCCGCAGATCTTCACATCATACACCACAATGTTCACAGGAATCACAGAGGCATTTATGGCAGCGATGATAGCAGTTACAGTAGCCGGAGCAGCATTTCTCATAGTTTACTCTGTGGTCAGCAGCCGTGACAAGACTGTAAAGCCGACAGATATCTGAGATCATAAAAATTGCAAATATTAGGGTGTGTTGACACTAAAATAATGTGCAGATTTTTGAGCAGAATTTCTGTG
>CAMNFW010000065.1 GCA_946537565.1 uncultured Ruminococcus sp.
TACATTCGTTGGATATCCTGTTCCAGGCTGTGATATAACTCTCCTCAGTCACCTCATTGAGCAGCTCAAATACTACGTTTTCACTGTCAGCTCCGTACCGTCTTGCAAATTCCTCCCAAAGTGAATAAAATCTCTCCTGGTATTTTTCATTTTCAAAAAATCCACTCTCTGTCTCTAATTCGTCAAAGGAGAATCCTGCGGTCTTATGCAGGTCAAGCACCGTTTTCAGTCCGTATTTTCTGCTTAATAACAGCGCATTGTCTATACGCTCAAAGCCTTTTTCTATAAACGCTCCATCTGCTGCCTGCAATATATTATAATCCACCGGAAGCCGGACATGATCAAATCCCCATGATGCGATCTTCTCATAATCCGCTTCTGTTATAAAACTGTCAAGCCACTCCTCTTCATATGTACACTGTGACATCCAGCCGCCTAAATTTATTCCCTTCCTGAAACCCTTTTTTATAAGCATTTTTTCATTCTCCTTTTGCGTGTTCTTTTAATGTTATTCCTCATGAGCCTGTTCACCGTTTGTTTTAGGAATTATAACACATTAGCTCAGATATGTCAATATGTTTCACTAAAAATTTTTTTATGTTAATAATACACAATTTTTTTGATAAATATATCAAATTTTCAGTCAGGCTCTTGAAATTAGTTCTGTATTATGATAAAATTATATTAACTTATATTTTCACCGAAAGGTTGAGCTGTAATGATAATTGATATTTCTCAGGAGGTTTTCTCCTGCAAAGATTTTCCCGGTGACCCTTCACCAGAAAAATCCCAACTGCTTAGTATACACAACGGCGATATCTGCAACCTCACCGCCTTCTCCATGTGCGCTCATAACGGCACTCATGTAGATGCTCCTTTTCACTTTCTCCAAAACGGCTCTGCTATTGATCAGCTGGGTCTCGAACCCTTTGTAGGTGACTGTTTTGTGGCTCACCATGAGGGCAATGTAACTGCCGGCAATGCTGAAAATATCCTCGCTGATGCTAAGACTGCCGGTGCTGATAAACGTATCCTCATCTCCGGCAAGGCTGTTGTTACTGCTGAGGCTGCCTGTGTTTTCGCTGATCACGGTATTCTTCTTCTCGGAAATGAAAGCCAGACTGTGGGTCCTGAAAATGCTCCGATGGAAGTGCATCTCATTCTTCTTGGTGCGCAGATCGTTCTGCTCGAAGGCATCGTCCTGAAAAATGTAAGCGAAGGAAAGTATTTTCTTAGTGCTGCACCGCTGAATCTTGGCGGCTGCGATGGTGCGCCCTGCCGTGCCTTTCTTATCAATTGAAAACTAAGGAGTATTCTTATGAACAGAAAAATCATAGCCTGTTTCGTTTGTGCTGGTCTGTTGTCTTCATCTGGCTGCTCAGGCGGCAATTCACCCGACCATTCAGCTGAGTCCCACGCTTCTTACACTCAGATATCTCAGGAAGCTGCCGCTGAAATGATGAAGGAACACCCCGACTGCGTTATCCTCGATGTCAGACGACAGGATGAATTCGACAGCGGTCATATCCCCGGCGCTATTCTTATCCCTAATGAATCTATCTCCGATCAGCCGCCTGAACAACTCCCTGACCCCGATCAGATCATTCTCATCTACTGCCGCAGCGGCAACCGCAGCAAACAGGCTGCCCAGAAACTCGCTGATATCGGCTATAGAAATATCTATGAGTTCGGCGGAATCAACTCCTGGACAGGCGAGATCACTACAGATTGACATATAATTACAGAATGTTCAATATCTTCTGCGAACAGATCTAAATCCAGAATTATCTGTACTTTGAGCTTCATCGCTTTTATACTGCGCTGACCCGAATGAGGTCATTTATGAACATAAAAAAATTCCTCTCACTGGCTGTCAGTACCCTTTTGCTGGCACTGTCCGTATCTCCCGCTGCTGCTAATGCTGCTAACGCTGAGGATAATCCTGGTCTTCAGCTGCAAACTGTTCTCGTTGACAACGGTGGAAAAAACCTCTGGACTACCGAATCCTGGGGCGGTCAGAATATCCTTCCTAACCCTCGCTGGACTACCTCCAATATCCATGACTATTACTATAACGGTTATGTGAATTTTCAGGTGCGTAACCAGAATCAGTCTGAGGTAAGCTTCCTCGTTGGTCTTACCTCCCGTAAACACGGCGAGACCCAAAAGGCTTACTGGACTGATCTCGATGATTTTAAAGGTAAAATTACCGCCGGTTCCGAATGGAGATCATACTCCCTCCCGATCAAAGTTCTTATTGACTCCCACCCGGACTCCGGTCTCGATCTTGATAATTTCTGGTATATCGCAATTTCCGGTACCCCAAAGGGTAATACCCTCGAATTTCAGAACGTTAGTATTACCTCCCCCGATGACGAACGCCAGTACCCTTTTATCAAAGTAAATCAGGTCGGCTATGATATCAATGCCCCTAAATCTGCAAGAATAAGCTATTTCGCAAAGTTTGGTTCCCTTACCGGCAAAGAATGGCAGCTCGTTAATGCCGACACAGGTGATATCACCTTTACCGGTACAATTCCTGAGCCTGTCCTGAATGAACATCTTTCCGGCGAAACTATGCACATCATCAGCTTCGATGATGTAAAATCCCCGGGCAATTACTATATTCGTATTCCACAAGCCGGTCTTGATCCTTCGGTTCGTTCACCAAGAGATGTTGATGAAAAGCTCAATTGCAGCGATATTCGTTCTTTTAACTTTACTATCGGCTCAGGTGTGTATGAGGAGCTGCTCAGCAGTCTTGAAAAATATTTCTATTTTCAGCGCCAGGGTATCGACCTCGATCAGAAATATGCCGGAGACTTCGCAAGGCAAAATCTCCACCCCGATGATGTTAAAGTCAGACGCTGGTCTGACCGTGATAACCCCAATGCCGAAACCTTCGATGTGTCTCAGGGCTGGTATGATGCCGGAGATTACGGTAAATATACCAATACCGCTGCCTCCAGTATCAATGACCTGCTCCTTGCTTATGAGCTTTATCCTGAATTTTTCGATAATATGCAGATCAATGTTCCTGAAACTGATCCGTTTGATCCGCTCTGGGTTGATGCTCCGCCTATTCTCAGTGAGGCTAAATGGGAGCTGGATATGCTGATGAAAATGGAACACCCAAGCCATGACGGCTCCTTCTATGTTGCTGCCAACTACAGTGACGGTGTAATTTATATGGAGGATACCCTTACAAAATCTGCTGACCATAACTCCGATATCTCTGAACGTGATCTCCGCTCTCATCACGCTACCGCTTCCGTTGCTGCGGTTATGGCTAATGCCTATATTGTCTACAGGAACATTCCAGAATATGCTGACTTCGCTGAACATTGCCTTGATGTCGCTGAACGTGCCTGGAACTGGCTATGCGATCCTTCTAATGAACAGCACCCATCTATCGGAGCTGCTAACCGTACATATACCTTCACCCAAAAAGAACTCGATCAGGAAATGTTCTGGGCTGCCGGTGCTATTTTCCGTGCTGAGAAAACTGCCGGTAAAAATGCTGATACTTATGAAAGCTACCTCATTTCTCACCGTGACGAGGATAATATCAAGTCCTGCTTCACCGGTGCTTCCGTCAGCTATACCCATTCCGGTCATTCCTTCCTCGGTTTCTTTAACTACCTTTACGGCAACGATTCCCCTGCCCCTGAAATGACTGAGTCCTTCTCTGCTTTCGATTCCTGGCGCACCCGTAACCTGAAATACAATATGTGGGGAACTACCTTCCCTGAGTGGGGTTACTGGTGGGGCAGCAACCGTGGTGTCGCTTTAAACTCCATGACACTGCTGCTGGGAAGCTTGGTATTTGACGGTGAGGATAATATTCCGCAGGAGGTGAAAAATTCTAACCGCAGCGCTTTCAATTACCTGCTTGGTATAAATCCGCTGTCGTTCAGCTATGTATCAGGATTCGGAGATAATTCCGTCCGGAATATCTACAGCGGCATCTACTCTAACACCGCTAAGCTTGACCCATACAAGTGCCCCGACGGTTATGTCACTGAGGGTACTAACTACTACGACAACCGCTCGCTCTCTAAATTCGACGGTAAATGCTATATGGACAGCGACAGTGAATGGACTACCAATGAAAATACTATCTACGGCAACGCTGCTATGATCTTCCTTACCGCTGCTGTCATGTCTCACGATGCAAGCCTTAAATTAAAAGGTGATGTTAACTCTGACGGCAAATTCAATGTTGCTGACCTGGTGCTTATGCAAAAATGGCTGCTGGCTGTTCCGGAAACCGTTCTTCCTGACTGGAATGCCGGAGATATGGACAGTAATAACCGCCTCGATGTTTTTGATGTTATCCTTATGAGACAGGAGCTTGCGGATATTCAGTCCTGATCATAAATTTCATTTCAGCAATAAACGCTGTCGCCGCAGCATTTGTCATGCTTCTAAAACTTCATATATCAGATATATATAAACCCCGGCAGATCGCTTTTTACGATTCGCCGGGGTCGTTCTTTATGTTTTAAGCTGAAATCTTTCTACTATTTGTATTACAACTTAGCTTCGATTTATTTATTTCATTTTTCACTGATTATTCCATAGCACTCAGGTCTGCGGTCACGGTATATTCCCCAGCTCAGCCTCTCTTCTTCTATCGCATCAAGATCAAACTCTGCTGCAAGTACCTCGTCACCGCTGCGTCCGGCTGTTTTCAAAAGTTCACCTGTCTCATCTGCTATAAACGATGAACCGTAAAAACATAGCTCTGAACTCTGTCCGCCGTTTTCACTGCACGGGCTCACTTTTTCTGTACCATACCTGTTTGCGGCTATAACCGGCACTATATTGGCTGCTGCGTGTCCCTGCATACATCTTCTCCAGTGCGGCATACTGTCACATTCAAGTATTGGCTCAGATCCAATTGCTGTGGGATAAAATATAAGCTCAGCTCCGTTCACTGACAATGCCCTTGCAGTCTCAGGAAACCACTGATCCCAGCAGATGCCTACGCCTATCCTGCCGTATCTTGTCTCCCACACCCTGAACCCTGTATCTCCAGGTGAAAAATAAAACTTCTCCTGATAATAATGATCGTCAGGAATATGAGTTTTGCGATATACTCCAAGTATACTTCCGTCTGCATCTATTACGGCTGCTGAGTTATAAAGCCTTCTGCCGTCCTTCTCATAAAAACTTATGGGCATTACTATCCCCAGCTCCTCAGCTGTCTTTGAAAAATGCTTTACCGCTTCGTTCTTTTCAACCTCCGCTGCATACGCATAATATTCATATCTGCGCTCCTGACAAAAATACTGCCGCTCAAACAGTTCCGGCAGCAATACTATTTCTGCGCCGTTTTTTGCCGCTTCACGCACAAGACTTTCAGCCTTTGCAATGTTCTCCTTAACGCCCTCTGTACAGCTCATCTGAACAGCAACTGCTGTGACTTTTCTCATCGTTTAGCTCCTTTCGGTATCTGCTGAGTTATGCAGTGAATATTTCCGCCGCCTTTAATGATCTCAATCGCATCTATCTGCACTATTCTCCTGTCCGGACAAAGATGCTTCATGATCTCTGCTGCACGGCGGTCACTTTCCTCATTCTCTCCGCCAAACGCCGGAAGTATTACTGACCTGTTGGTGAAATAGAAATTGACATACGATGCCGCCAGTCTCTCTCCAGGCTCACGGGTATCCTCACCCTCTTCAAACTCATAGCCTTCCAGGTCATGCTCTGTTACAAGCACCGGAATATCCGGTATCGGCAGCTTGTGAACAGTGATCCTTCTGCCCTTCGCATCTGTCTCGCTTTCAAGATAGTCCAGACAGGCTCTTGACAGCGGATACTGCGGATCATTCTCATTGTCTGTCCATGCAAGTACCGCCTCTGCCGGTCTTATAAATGCACATACATTGTCAATATGCTCATTGGTCTCGTCATTGTATATTCCTCTCGGCAGCCACAGAACTTTCTCTGCGCCAAGATAACTGCACAGTCTTTCCGTGATCTCGGCTTTTGTAAGCTGAGGATTTCTGCCCTTGCTGAGCAGACAGCTCTCCGTTACCATTACTGTGCCTTCACCGTCAGAATGTATCGAGCCGCCTTCAAGTACAAAATCCTGTGCATCATAACAGTCATATCCTGTCATTTCACAAAATCTTCCTGCCAGCTCATTGTCCTGCTCCCAATTAGCATAAAGCCCGTCATATTCTCCGCCCCAGGCATTGAACTGCCAGTCTATACCTCTGACTATACCTCTTTTATTCCGTACAAAAGTAGGTGCTGTATCTCTTGCCCAGGCATCGTCCTGGGAAATTGTCAGCAACCTGATATTTTCACTGCCTTTTAAATACTCCTCAGCCCGGCTGCGTATCCTCTCGCTGACTATTACATATATCAGCTCATCTTCTGCAATGCTATTTATTACTTTTGTAAAAACCTCTGCTGCCGGTACTGCATCAAATCCCCATGAACCCTTTCGTTCAGGAAATATCATTATTGCTGCTTCATGCTCTTCATACTCCGCCGGCATCATGAATCCTTCTGCCTTCGGTATTGTGTTAAGCCTTTGCATTATGACAACCTCTCCTTAAAATCTGTATAGCCAAAACGCTTTACGACCTCGTATGTGCCGTCAGTATGAAGCACTGCAATGTCAGGCAAAGGCATACCGTTGAAGGTGTTGTTCTTGACCATTGAGTAAATAGCCATGTCCTCAAAACACAGCCTGTCTCCGGCTTCAAGCGGTGTATCAAAGCTATAGTCACCGATAACATCTCCTGCGAGACAAGTCCTTGATGCAAGCCTGTAGGTATAAGCTTTCTCTCCCGGCTTTCCGCCTGTGAAAAGCGGCGGACGATACGGCATTTCCAATACATCTGGCATATGACAGGCTGCGGATGAATCAAGTATCGCTATGTCCATTCCGTTATGGACTACCTCAAGAACCTCTGTGATAAGATATCCTGCATTGAGCGCTATTGCCTCTCCGGGTTCAAGATACACCTGAACTCCGTATTTCTCCTGAAAATCCTTTACAAGTCTTTCAAGCCTTTTGATGTCATAATCAGGCCTTGTTATATGATGACCTCCGCCAAAATTCACCCACCTGCATTTGCTGAGGTATTTTCCGAATTTTTCTTCAACTGCTTGAAGTGTTATCTCCAGCGCATCAGAATCCTGCTCGCAAAGTGTGTGAAAATGCAAGCCGTCAAATCCTTCATAACCTGATGCTTCAAGCTGTTCTGCTGTAACTCCAAGTCTTGAAAACGGCGCACATGGGTCATATATAGCTGTGCCTTCCTGAGTTGAACCCTCCGGATTTATTCGCAAGCCTATGCTTTTTCCTGTGCATTTTCCAGAATATTTTTTTATCTGCGCTATTGAATTGAATACAATATGATCACTGACTTCAAGTATCTCATCAAACTCGCTCTCACGATATGCCGGAGAGTATATATGCACCTCTCCGCCAAATTCCTCACGGGCAAGCTTTGCCTCATAAAGTCCGCTGGCTGTAGTTCCGGAAAGATACCTCGCTATTATCGGATATACCGAAAACATCGAAAACGCTTTCTGTGCAAGCAGTATCTTACAGCCGGTCCGCTCCTGAACTCCTGCCAGTATCTCCAGATTCCGGATAAGACTTGCTTCATCAAGCACATATGCCGGCGTTTCAGCTGCTGAGGCTATTGCAATCAGTCTTCTGTCCATCAGTCCACCAGAACAGGAGCTTCGTCTACTACCCAGGGCAGACCATCCTTATTAAGTGCTTCCATATATGGATCAGGATCAAATTCCTCTACGTTGAATACTCCTGCTCCCTTCCAGGTTCCGCTGGCTACCATTGCTGTACCGATCATTGCCGGTACACCTGTGGTGTAGGATACCGCCTGTGCGCCGGTCTCCTTATAGCATTCCTGGTGATCACATACATTGTAAATGTAGATATTACGCTCCTTTCCGTCCTTTATGCCACGGAAAATGCAGCCGATATTCGTCTTGCCTACTGTTCTCGGTCCCAGTGATGCCGGGTCCGGAAGAAGCGCTTTCAGGAACTTTATCGGTACTATCTGATGTCCCTCAAACTCGATCGGAACTGTACTCAGCATTCCTACATTCTGGAGACAGTTCATGTGTGTAAGATAGCTCTGTCCAAAGGTCATGAAAAAGCGTATTCTCTTTACATTAGGGATATTCTTTGCCAGTGATTCAATTTCCTCATGATGAAGCAGATACATATCCTTCATGCCTACTCCGGCAAAATTATACTCACGCTTTATCTCCATCGGCTCTGTTTCTACCCAGTGTCCGTCCTCCCAGTATGAACCGTTGGCTGATACCTCACGAAGATTGATCTCAGGGTTGAAATTCGTTGCAAAGGGATATCCATGATCTCCGCCGTTGCAGTCAAGTATATCAATATAATGTATCTCATCAAAATAATGCTTGAGGGCATAGGCTGTGAAAACACTGGTAACTCCGGGGTCAAAGCCTGTTCCAAGCAGTGCGGTCAGTCCTGCCTCCTTGAATTTATCCTGATATGCCCACTGCCATGAATAATCAAAATATGCTGTGAAGCCTTTCTCCTTGCAGCGCTTTTCATATATCGCTCTCCACTCAGGATCATCTGTATCCTCTGCCTCATAGTTTGCGGTGTCAACATAGTTTGCTCCGCAGGCAAGGCAGGCATCCATTATGGTAAGATCCTGATACGGCAGCGCTACATTCAGAACTGTATGCGGCTTATAACTGTTCATAAGCTCGGTCAGTGACTCAAAACTATCTGCATCTACCTTTGCTGTTGTGATAACTGCCTTTGTTGAAGGAGCAAGCTTCTCAGCAAGGGCATCGCATTTTGACTTTGTTCTGCTGGCTATACAGATTTCCGTAAATAAAGGATTCTGACAGCATTTGTGTATTGCTACTGTTGCTACTCCTCCGCAGCCTATTACAAGTAATCTCATAGTAAAATTCCTCCCTAATTCTTTTTTATGCTTTCCTCTTCCTCCAGCAGATCTTCAACATACTTCGGCAGCATAAATGCTCCGGTATGAAGATTTGCTGAATAATACCATGTCTTTAGCTTTCTCGCTTTCCACCTCTTGGGATCAAAATCCGTAAGCGGATGATACTTCTTCGATGCAAATCCAAAAAGCCAGTATCCGGACGGACAGGTGGGTATATGCGCCTGGTATACACGGCTTATGGGAAAACTGCTGTAAGCCTTTCTGTGCATTGTCCGGCAGGCATCTTCGTCCTCGTCAAAAAATGGACTTCCATGCTGATATACCATTATTCCGTCTTCTCTCAGAGCCTTATAGCAGCTGCCGTAAAACTCCTTTGTGAACAGTCCGGCTGTATGACCAAAGGGATCAGTGCTGTCGTTTATTATCAGGTCATATTCATCATGTCTGCCCCTTAGAAAACGCAGACCGTCACGATAATATATCTTTACTCTTGGGTCGTCCAGTCCCCTGGCATTGTCAGGGAAAAACTCCTTGCAGACCTGTACAAAAAGCTCGTCAGGCTCCACAACATCTATCTCTTCTATCTCATCATAATACGAAAGCTCACGGGCTACTCCTCCGTCACCGCCGCCTATGACAAGCACCTTTTTTACATACGGATGCACCGCCATCGGAACGTGTACTATCATTTCATCGTAGGTAAACTCGTCCTTCTCTGAGAATATTACGCTGCCGTCAGAGGTGATGAATCTGCCGAATTCCTCCGACTCGAATACATCTATTCGCTGAAAATCACTCGTTCCGCTGAACAGCTGCTTCTCTACTCTTATGGACATTTTTACATTTTCAGTGTGATATTCAGAAAACCAGAAATCCATCAGTCAGCCTCCTTAAGTACATTTAGATATTCAAGGGTTCCGTCCTCCGGT
>CAMNFW010000066.1 GCA_946537565.1 uncultured Ruminococcus sp.
AGGAGGTGCAGAAGATGAAATACGTTTGTGATGTATGCGGCTGGGAATATGACGAAGAGCAGGGCGCTCCTGAGTACGGCATTGCTCCCGGAACAAAGTGGGAAGATATCCCGGAGGATTTTGAATGTCCGCTTTGCTCTGTTGGCAAGGATCAGTTTTCAGAGGCAGAATAAAAGGAAAGGGGTTGTCGGCTGATCGGCAGCCCCGTTTTAGAGGAAAGAGCAGTGGTATGATATATAATACGGATTGTATAAATATTAAGCGGTTTGAGATAGCTGAAGGTGTCGGACTTTGCTGTTTCAGCTGTGATGAAAAACGGCAGGAGCTTGAATTTGAACCGAAAAATAATACCCTTGCAGTTGGATATTGCAGTTCAGGACGGTGCGAGGTGAGTGCAGACAGCAGGATCTACAGTGCATCAGCCGGTGATATTATGATAGGCATGATCTCAAAGCCTGGGAGCATATACTTTCCAGCGGGGCATTTCTGCGGCTGGGCATTAATGTTTGAACGTGAAAAGACTGAACGTTCACTTTCAGCTTTTATCCGTGAGCTGAATATATCCTTAGCTGATATATACCGGAAATTCGGAGATAATTCAGATTTTTACAACGGGCAGGCAGATGAAGGCTTAAGTTTTCTTTTTCGTGGGATACAAAGCTTGATCGAACAAAACGATATGCTGTATCTTAAGCTTAAGGCAGCAGAAACTCTTTTGCTTATTAAGAACATTGATACTGCTCAGGAAAAAATCAAACCAGTCAGCTTATCTATGAGAGAAACAGCACAGACTGCAAGTGAGTACATCTGCACGCATACCGGAGTGCGTATAACCATAAATCAGCTTGCTAAGGTATGCGGTGCATCTGAGACCCAGGTCAAAAAAAGTATACGAGCTGTATATGGTATGCCTGTGTATTCATATGTCCGCCGGCAAAAAATGAATTCTGCAGCTGAGCTTCTCATTGATACCGACAAGACAATACTGGATATAGCAGGGGAGTGCGGATACGATAACGGCAGTAAGTTTTCCCGTGCGTTCTTTTCGGTTTATGGAATCACGCCCAGCAGCTACAGAAAACTGTATAAAAATTAAGAGCATCGGACTTTTGAAATCCGATGCTCTTTTTCTTTTGCTATAATTTATAGATTACATCAGCTCGCAGATAAGATTAGAGAACTCAACAGGATTTTCGATGTTCATACCTTCGATGAGCAGAGCCTGAGCATAGAGCAGCTTAGCATACTTAGCAAGCTTTTCCTTGTCACCGGCAGAGCTGATATCCTTAAGCTTGTTGAAAATATCATGTTCAGGATTTATCTCCAGGACTTTATGAGCAGAGATTTTCTGATCAACAGGCATAGAATTGAGGACTTTTTCCATTTCAATTGAGATCTGACCCTCACTGGTAAGGCAGACTGGGTGGGATTTAAGTCTCTGGGAGAGGATAACCTTCTCAACTTTTCCGTCGAGAGCCTCCTTAAGAGCGGTGAGCATATCAGCATTTTCCTCTTCCTTAGCCTTGATCTCTTCTTTTTTCTCCTCAGAGCCTAAGTCGAGGTCTTCAGCTGAGACAGACTTGAATTCCTTCTCCTTGTAAGCCGCAAGGGTCTTTATTGCGAACTCGTCGATATTTTCAGTGAGATAGAGTATCTGATAGCCCTTATCCTTGACAAGCTCAGTCTGTGGGAGCTGTTCGATGCGGGCAGTGCTTGAACCGGAAGCATAGTAGATATATTTCTGATCTTCGGGCATTGCTGTGACATATTCATCAAGGGTGATGAGTTTATTTCCGTCAGATGAAGTGAAGAGCAGCAGATCCTGGAGCTTGTCCTTGTTCATACCGTAGTCACTGTAAATGCCGAATTTGATCTGAGCGCCGAAAGCCTTCCAGAATTCCTCATACTTCTCACGGTCATTTTTCAGCATTTTTTTCAGTTCATTGGAAATGGTTTTTTCGATACTCTTGGCAATAGTTTTAAGCTGTCTGTCATGCTGAAGCGTTTCACGGGAGATGTTCAGCGAAAGGTCTTCGGAATCAACAAGACCCTTTACAAAGCTGAAATAGTCCGGCAGAAGATCAGCACATTTATCCATGATGAGTACACCGTTGGAATAAAGCTGGAGACCCTTTTCATATTCCTTTGAGTAGAAATCGAAGGGAGCCTTTGAAGGTATGAAGAGGAGAGCATTATAGTTTGCACTGCCTTCATTCTTGACATGAGCGTATCTCAGGGGCTCGTTGTAGTCATAAAACTTTTCGGTATAGAAATGTTTATAGTCTTCATCTTTAAGCTCGGACTTATTTTTCTTCCAGAGGGGAATCATACTGTTGAGGGTTTCGATCTCGGTATAATCCTCATATTCAAGGGGTTTTTTAGCTTCTTTTTCCTCATCAGTCTGTTCGATAGGACGGCTGTGAGTAACTTCCATTTTGATTGGGAAGCGGATATAGTCTGAATATTTTCTGATAAGACCCTTTATTCTGTACTGGTCGAGGAACTCACTGTATTTTTCGTCATCTGTATCATCAAGAAGTTCGAGGATGATTTCAGTGCCGACAGACTTTTTTTCAGCCTCAGAAATTGAATAGCCGTCAACGCCTTCGGATTCCCATTTAAAAGCCTTGTCACTGCCATAGGCTTTAGATATAACAGTTACTTTTTTAGCAACCATGAATGCTGAGTAGAAACCAACACCGAACTGACCGATTATCTGATTATCCTCTTCAAGTTTGTTTTCACTTTTAAACTTAAGGGAGCCGCTGTTGGCGATGGTACCCAGATTATTTTCAAGCTCTTCCTCAGTCATACCGATACCGTTATCAGTGATAGTGAGGGTGCGTTTTTCCTCGTCAGGAGTTATCCATATAGCGAAATCGCCCTTATCCAAGCCGACTTTATCATCAGTAAGTGATTTGAAATAGAGTTTATCAATAGCATCACTTGCATTGGAGATAAGCTCTCTGAGGAAAATTTCCTTATGTGTATAGATAGAATTGATCATCATATCAAGCAGTTTTTTTGATTCTGCCTTAAACTGTTTTGTTTCCATAACAACATCTCCCAAATGATATTAGCACTCTCTGAACCTGAGTGCTAATTATAGTATAGTGCCTTTGGAGAGCAAAGTCAATAAGAGTTGAATATTGTTTACAGTTTATTCATAATTGGCGGTGGGGGGATAGGATAAACATTTGCGGCAGAGGATTTGGGTGATCACGGGTGAATTATTCTTAATAATTGTGGTAATTTTAGTTTATTTGAGGATTTATTTGGGTGAGAGTGAGAGATAATGCCTTAAAGCGGTGGGGAGAGGTGATTTGTGGTGCTGAATATATGAATGTTACTGTAGATTTTGATTTTCTGTTAGATATAAATTATTATGAGTGGAGACGAGGAGGAACTTCGGGCGGTGCTGAATATATGATTGTTACTGTGGATTTTGATTTTCTGTTAAATGTAAATTTTTATGAGAGGGGACGAGGGGGGAACTTCGGGCGGTGGGACACACAAAAAAACTGGTACAAAAGCCGACATTCCCCCCTTCCCTACGTTCCCCCCTCGTGCTCCCCCTTCCTCTCCCTTCCCCCTTTGTCGGCTTTTGACTGTTCTTCGCAGAACCTAAGTTCTGCTGTTACAAACAGCCCTTACTTGCTATGCTTCCGGTAAAAAAATGTAAGGCTGTTTTTTATCTGTTCAGCGCAGAACTTTACGGTCTGCTGGGCTTGGAAGTAAAATGGCTTACTTTCTATTCCGGCTATCATTAGAAATGCGAAAAGGCTTAGTTTTGGTTTCGGCTCCGGTTTGATTTTAAAACGGCTTGCTTGCTGCTTTCACTGTATTTGCCAAAGGATTAACCTTTGGCTTTCCGGCTCTGGTTAATAAATCAGACCCGGTGTTATTTCAGCGCCTTGATAATAATATTGGATTTAGTCCGGGGGCTGCGCCCCCGGCGGTGACGGTAACTTGAAACAAAACCGCTGTCCGTGAAAAGTATGCTGACACTGATTTGCCATTGCAAAATAGTAACATGACAATGAATCGCCTTGCGTTGAAAGTCAGCTGACACTGAAACGCCGCTCGTGAAAAGTTAGCTGACCCGAAATCGAATTACAGAAATAGTTGCACCATAAAGTGACCGAGCATCTTTGGTGCTGTATGCGATCGAAATGTAACTAATCACGAAAGGAGTGAGCGAGTTTACGAGCGGCAACGTGAGTCAAAAAAACGTGAGCCAAAAAAACGTGAGTTAAAAAAATTTGACAGGGGAGGGGGAGATGTGGTATAATGTTATATTACAGATAAAGAAGGTGAGAGCTATGAGCAATAGTGAAATAAAAGAAAAAATAAAGGTGCTGTTGGGCAGCAAACAGAAATATGCCTATGTGAGAAGCTTTGGATGTCAGCTGAATGTCTCCGACGGCGAAAAAATCAAAGGCGTGCTGATGGAGCTGGGCTTCGGATTCACTGAGGACGAAAAAAATGCAGACTTGATCATACTTAATACCTGTGCTGTCCGTGAAAGTGCTGAGGACAGAGTTTTCGGGATCGTTGGAAGTATGAAAAAGCTGAAAGAGCTTAAGCCTGAACTGATAATCGGTATCGCCGGCTGTATGACCGCTCAGAGCCATGTGGCTGAAAAAATAAGGAGATCATACCCACAGGTGGATATCGTACTTGGTACATCTGCTATAAGCAAGCTGCCGGGTCTGCTGCTGGAATGCCTTGAAGGAAAGAAATTTTCAGCTGATATTTCGGAGTATGACGATTTTTCAGAGGCAGTGGTTCAGGTTCGTGAAAGCAGCTTCAAGGCATCTGTTCCAATAATGTTTGGCTGCAATAATTTCTGTACATATTGCATAGTGCCTTATGTAAGAGGCAGAGAGCGCAGCCGTAAGCCGGATGATATAATCTCTGAGGTGCGTACACTTGTTAGTGAAGGCTATAAGGAAATAATGCTGCTGGGTCAGAATGTCAATTCCTATGGAAATGACCTGGACGGGGAAGTGAGCTTTCCTCAGCTGCTGAAAAGCCTTAACGATATCGAAGGCGATTTCATGATCAGATTTATGTCATCACACCCGAAAGATGCTTCCCGTCAGCTTATCGACACGATCTTCAGCTGCGAGAAGGTCGCTAAACACCTTCACCTTCCCCTGCAAAGCGGAAGCAGTGAGATCCTCCGCAGAATGAACCGAAGATATACTGCTGAAAAATACCTGGAGACAGTTGATTATATCCGCAGCATTGACCCGGATTTTTCTCTTACAACTGATCTTATTGTTGGTTTCCCTGATGAAACAAATGAGGATTTTCAGGCAACAATTGATATAATTAAAAGGGTGAAATACGACAATATCTATTCGTTTATTTACTCTAAACGCTCCGGTACTAAAGCTGCTGAAATGCCGGACTGCAACGATGATACCGTAAAAGGTCAGCGTATGCGGACTCTTCTGGAGGTGCAGAGGGAAATTTCTACTGAAAACTATAAACGTTTTATCGGCAGGAAAATGCGTGTCCTTGCAGACGGAGTTTCCCGCAAGCATGAGGGATTTCTCACCGGAAAGAGCAATGAATTCATAATCGTTGAGTTTGAGGGTGAGCCTTCGCTTATTGGTCAGTTTGTGGACGTTGAGATCACTGATGCCATGAACTGGGCGGTTGTGGGAAAGAAAATAAATAATTAATATAGAATTATCAAGGGGGTGAGTATTATCAAAAAATTCATTTTGCTGCTCTGCGTTCTTGTGCTGGCGACAGGCTGTGACAAGGTAAGAAAAAATGATATTGATAATTCTCAGTCCATTGAAGTGCAGACTGAACTCACTCCTGATCTATCACTTGCTGAACCCGTTATGATAAGTGAAGAGCTGAGCTATGAGGATATTGACGAGAGCTATTGTCTCAACGGTGACAAGCTCGTCATTTCTGACGGTGAGGGTGGGATTTATTATCAGGCATCGGTCGAAACAGACGGCTTTTTCAATGCAGTTATCTGTCATGAGGACGGCGAAGGCAGCACTGAGGTCGTGGGAGAAGGTCTTGCGTCAAACGGCTTTCAGCCATGTCTTTACAAAGACGGCGCACTCTGGGTGAAGCACAGCATGGGATATCCCGGTTGTTTTCGTGGGGACGAGTTTAAGACCCTTGAAAGCTTCAAGATCTCTTCAGACACTATTTTTGATGTTTATTTCACTGAAGATCATATTTATTATGCAAAGAGCCTTGCAGCCGGAGAACGAGGCTGTTCGGCTTTTTACCGTATGGATTATGATATGAATGAGCCGGAGCTTATCTTCACCGCAGATGCAAAAATTATCACAAATATAGCTGTTTGCGATGAACATATCTATTGGACTGCCCTGAATTTCGACGAGAGAAACAATGAACAGACCTACAGTATCGGCGGCTATGACATGGAAAAGGATATGGTTATAAATCTGCCTGTTTCCGGAATAATCAAGGCTGCCGGAAGCAAATATCTTTATTACTATGATATGACCGGAAACAGCATCTGCCGCATGGATATAAACACTTATGTCAAAGATGTTATAAAGTCAGATGTAAGTCAGTACTGCTATTTCCGCCGGGATTCACTGCTGTACAGAAAAACCATAGTCAGTATAGAATCACCGCCGGGCAGTGAGGAGCTGAACGAGGGCGGAAAGCTCTATGTTATTGGAAACGGTGAGGATAAATTGTTCTTTGATGCCGCAGATATGCTGGAGGGAAAAAGCTATCTCAACCGTGTACAGCCGGAGGACGGAAAGGTCTATGTATCGGTGTCGCAGTCAGGTGACTATTACTATTGTTTTGCGGAGCTGGACGAAAACGGCAGCCTTATACGGATAGTTTATGAGGATTCAGTCAACCGGGAATAGCAGTTTCAGCTGAGCCGGCTGCTGATATCGTTATCGGTGCGCCTGACGAAATATGGGAAAAGATGCTATTCCTGATGAGGTCGGAAAATAACTTGATCCGGAAACATAAAAATCAAATCTGATTACTAAAGGAGTTAATTATTATGGATATTATTGAAATGACAAGAGCGCTTGGAAAGGCACTCCAGAACGATGACAGATACATCGCTTATATGCTGGCAAAACAGGCTAACGATAATGATACAGAGCTTCAGGCTATGATCGACAGCTTCGAGGGACTGCGTAAAGACCTGAACGCAGAGATCAGCAAGCCTGAGTATGATTCGGATAAGGTCAAGGAGATAGACACTGAAATAAAACGGACCTACAAGGCTATCATGAGCAATAAGAATATGCTGGTATTTTCAGCTGCACAGAAATCACTGGAATCACTGGTAACTAATATGAATCAGATAATAAGTCTCTGTGCCAACGGTGAAGACCCTGATACCTGTCAGCCTTCAGAAGGCTGTTCAGGAAGCTGTTCGACCTGCGGCGGCTGCGGCTGATGAGCAGTTATAAAACTGCTGTTGAGATCAATCGTCAGCGGGTAGCAGAGGTAAATGAAGCGATACTCAATGACGAAATGAAAGAGTATCCTGAGAAATTTGAGGTCAGCCTGGGGGAGAATGCAAGAAAAAGCTCAAAGATTACAAATATCCTTCTTTGTCTGAGTTATTTGTTATTGGTAATTTCACGTTCGTTAATTGTATATGTAAAGTGGAAGACAGATACTCTGAGAACAGCAGATGTTATATTTTTGGTGCTGCTGGTTATGATCGGACTGCTGACAGTGAGATCGTCATTTAATGACAGCAAAAACATTGGAATAAGTGTGAAGGGCAGCAGGATAATCAGCGGCGGAAAGGAATATTCAGCCGGTGATATCACTGGCATAAAGGGCGGTTTTCTGGGTATGCTGAGCTTTTACAGCGGAGATAAAAAGCTGTTCACGGTTAACAAGGTATTTGACAATTGTGCAGCGCTGATATACTGGGCGAAGGCTGCGGGCATTGAGATAAACGATAAATATGCCTCTGACCAGAAGGCTGTTGATAGGCATAGAAATATCATTCTGCTAACTATTGCAGCGGTATTATTAATATTTTTAGCTGTATTATTTTATGTCAGGCTCAGGAAATTCTGGTAATGAAAAATGGATTTTAAAGAAAGGTAAGAGTGTAAAGCGCATGGAAATAGACAGAAGCAAAATATCCCCGATGATGCAGCAGTATTTCGAGGTCAAGGACAAATACAAGGACTGCATACTCTTTTTCAGGCTGGGGGATTTCTATGAGATGTTCTTTGACGATGCGGTAACGGTTTCAAAGGCGCTGGAGCTGACCCTGACCGGAAGAGACTGCGGTCTTGAAGAGCGTGCGCCGATGTGCGGTGTACCTTATCATGCTGCGGATATGTATATCAAAAAGCTCATAGAACTGGGATTCAGGGTGGCTGTATGCGAGCAGCTGACTGACCCGGCAGAGACAAAGGGAATTGTTGTCAGGGACGTTATTCGTGTTGTAACGCCGGGCACTCTGACTGAATCCAGTATGCTGGACGACAGCAAGAATAACTATATTTGCAGTATATTTTATGATGAAGACGAAAAGTCCTGCGGTATTGCTTCTGCGGATATTTCCACGGGCGAGGCATCTCTCAGCGTGTTTGAGGGAAAGGAGCTGGAGGCTGGTGTAATAAACGAGCTTTCACGCTGTCAGCCGGCAGAAATAATATTCCCTTCATCATTTCTTTCGTTAAAAAATGTATCTGATTTTATAAAGGTAAGGCTGGGCTGTGCAGTAACGCTCCGTGATGACGATTGTTTTCTTCCGGAAAAACAGCGGGGCAGTGTAATGGAAGTATTCGGCGTAAAGTCAATGGCAGAACTGGGAATATCTGACAGCGGTGCGGATTGTGCAGCAGTATGCGGTCTTTTCGATTATATTCATGATACCCAGAAAACATCGGTCTCACGGTTTACTTCGATCGAGCTTATGCAGGGCGATGCTTTTATGGGTCTTGATCTTAACGCAAGACGCAACCTTGAACTTACCGAGACACTTCGCAGCAAGGAGAAAAAAGGTTCATTGCTGTGGGTATTGGATTCAACTAAAACCTCAATGGGCAGACGTATGCTGAAAAACTGGCTGGAGCAGCCGCTGAAAAGCCCAGCCCGTATCATAGAGCGGCTTGATGCAGTTGATGCACTGTATAAAAAAGGTGTTATCCTGGGCGAGATAAATGTTTTGCTGGACAGAGTCTATGACCTGGAAAGGCTTATGACAAAAGTTCTCTATCGCAGTGCAAATCCCCGTGACCTTAAAGCTCTCTCAGCTACAGCAATGCAGCTGCCAATGATAAAACAGGAACTGGAAAAGCTTGAAAGTTCAAAGCTGCTGAAAAGACTGAATTCAGAGATATCAACACTTGATGAAATTGTCGGTCTTGTGGAAAATGCCATAATTGACGAGCCGCCCATAAGCGTGAAGGACGGCGGTGTTATCAAGGAAGGCTTCAATCAGGAGCTTGATGATCTGCGCCATATCATGAATAACGGAAGAGAGATCATTGACAGTATCGAGCAGAGAGAAAAGGAAAGCACCGGCATCAAAAACCTGAAGATCGGCTATAACCGTGTGTTTGGATATTATCTTGAAGTAACCCGTTCGTACTATGATCTTATTCCGGAAGGCTGGATAAGAAAACAGACCCTTGCCAATGC
>CAMNFW010000067.1 GCA_946537565.1 uncultured Ruminococcus sp.
CAATATGATAACATATTAAGTGTAACATCTGTACTACTTCAATTAATACAGTGTCACTGCCGGCTGTTTATTATGTTAAAAGAAAAAAATTTCTTTCAGCTTCGTCTTTTCCGGCTCTTTATGACACTTATATATAGATAGGAAAATAATTCGGAATGCGTAATTCGTAATTCGTAATTGTGGAGTTCACATTAAACAAAGTGCCAAGAAACCAAAATCGGATTACAGAAAAAGTGTCGCCATAAAGTACCGGAGCCTCTTCCGTGCTGTATGCGATCGTATGTTACAAATTCCAAAAAGAGTGAGCGAGTTTACGAGCGGCAACGTGAGCCAAAAAAACGTGAGCCAAAAAAACGTGAGCAAAAAAATGTGAGCCAAAGAAGGAGGGGAGTTATATTGAGAAAAGATCAGTGTGGAAGAAGAAGGGAAAAAGTTTTCAGCAGCGTGTGTATCGTGCCAAGCTTGCTCGGCGTTCTCGCCTTTTTTATCGTTCCCTTCGGTATAGTAATCTATTATTCGCTTATTAATAACCCGGTGGTGCATGAGTTCGTCGGTCTGGATAATTATAAAAAATTGTTCGATACCGTCGCCTTTAACCGTGCCGCTAAAAATACCGCAGCCTTCTCTCTGACTGCCGTGCCGCTGTCTGTCGTGCTGTCACTCGGTCTGGCGATGCTCCTGGATAAAAATATCCCAGGCAAAAGTATCTTCAGAACCTTCTTCTTAAGCCCCCTTATGGTTCCTACCGCTTCGGTAGTTTTGGTGTGGCAGGTCCTCTTCCACGCCCACGGCACCGTCAACCAATTCCTCGAATTCTTCGGCGCCAACGGCATCGACTGGCTTAAATCTTCCCACGGTCAGGTCGTCATCGTCTTCATGTTCCTCTGGAAAAATTTAGGCTATAATATGATCCTCTTTATGTCCGCCCTCGCCGGTATCCCTAAGGATATCATCGAAGTCGCTGAGCTGGAAGGTGCTGGCAAAATATATCAGTTCTTCCATATCAAACTCCGCTACCTATCCCCTACTATCCTCTTCGTCCTTATCCTCTCCCTCATAAATTCCTTCAAGATCTTCCGTGAGGTCTACCTCCTTACCGGCGATTACCCCTACGATAAACTCTATATGCTCCAGCACTTTATGAACAATACCTTCAACAGCCTCGACTATCAGAAATTGTCCGCCGCTGCTGTTCTCTTCGCCCTTATCATGATCGTCATCATCGCTGTCCTCCTCTTCGCTGAGGACCGCTTCGGAAAGGATGTGGAGAGCTGATGCACAAAAAATTACACCATAACCTGACCAATACCCTCCTCACCGCCTTTATCGCTCTCGCCGCAGTTATGTTCCTGCTCCCTACTGTCCTCACTATCGCTAACTCCTTTATGACTTCTTCCGAAATTTCGGCTAACTACGGCGCTATGTTCAGCAATATGACCGAGGATAAAAAAACTTTCATCTCCGATACCGTTAACCTTAAATTTATCCCCGATAAAGTCACCTTCGATCAGTATAAGTCCGTTCTGCTCAAAAGCCCCGACTATCTCCTTAAATTCTGGAACTCCGTTATCCTTACTGTTCCAATTACCGTTTTTCAGCTGGCTGTTGCGGTCTTTACCGCTTACGGCTTCTCACGTTACCCAAATAAGATCAAAAGCATTATCTTCTTCGCTTACATAATTCTTATGATAATGCCCTATCAGGTCACCCTTGTGCCAAATTTCCTCGTCGCTGATAAATTCGGCTTGCTCGATACCCGCTGGGCTATTATTCTACCAGGTATCTTCTCACCCTTCAGCATCTTCCTCCTCACTAAGGTCATGCGAAGAATACCTAACGCTTACGTCGAAGCCGCTAAGCTTGACGGTGCTAATGAATTCCAGATCCTCTTCCGTATCCATGTCCCTCTTTGCAGAGGAGCTATCGTTTCTATTGGTATGCTGGTATTCATCGACTACTGGAATATGGTCGAACAGCCTCTCGTCCTCATGCGTGACCCCGATCTCCATCCGCTTTCGGTTTTTCTGTCTCAGATAAACACCGGCGATGTTGGTCTCGCTTTCGCCGTGGGAGTTGTGTACATGGTGCCCACTATCCTGATGTTCCTCTACGGTGAAGATGAACTCGTCGAAGGTATCACCTACTCCGGCGGTATCAAAGGCTGATGCCGTCCCGCTATTCTGCTGAATATCAATCCTATGCTCTTGTATCGTTTAAATGGAGGTTCTGATTATGAATGAATTAGATAACACCGGGAAAGCCGCCGAAATTCAGGCTACCCTCGATAAACTCAATAAAAACGACAAACCCGATAAAGAACCCGGTAAACGCCGTGATATTATTAAAAATGTACTTATCATTTTCCTCGCTGCCCTGTTGGTGCTGACCTTCTTCTCCAATACCATCCGCAACCGCTCTCTCGCTGAGATCTCTACCGAAAGATCAACCTCCGGCAAACTCACCGAAAGAGTCCGGGGAAGCGGTCTCGTGGAATCTAACCAGAGCTACGATGTCACCGTTGACGGCAATAAAACTGTCGATACTATTATGGTCAAAACCGGTCAGGAAATCAAAAAGGACGATGTACTGTTTACTGTCGGCAGTGAGGAAAGTGAGGAGCTTTCTGCTGCTGAGGACGCTCTCGCTGCCCTTGAACTTGAATACCAGAAGGCTATCCTCGCTCCACCCGATGATTATACTAAGGAAAATCAGGCTATCAGCAATGCCCGTGCTGACCTGGCTGAGGCTATCAGAAAACGTGACAACGCTGTCAATAATCAGGGCAGCATTCAGGCTGCTAAGGATAACTATTCCTTCAATAAGTCCCAGCTCAACTATTACACTAAGCTCCAGAATAAACTCCAGGCTACTGTCACTGCTATCGACTCCGATGAATATTCTATGGGCGCTGCCGAATATACCGGAGATCTCATCGTTCTTAAAAATAATTACTCAAACGCTGAGACTGAATACAATTCCGCTTTATCTCTCTATTCTTCCCTGCTCTCCGGCAGCGAGGAAGAAGGCGGCGCTTCTCAGGCTGATATCGACGCTGCCAAAGCTGACTGCGATGCTAAAGCCGCTGCCCGTGATGAGGCTAAAACCGCTTACGATAACGCTAAGTATTCCCTCCGTGAAGATCTCGTCGGTCAGCTCACTGACGCTGAAAATAATGTGGATTATTACACCATGCTGACCTCTGAGTACGAAAACTCCCTCTCCGACAGCAGCCTGTCTATGAGCATTGATGACCTCAATTCCGATGTCCAGGCTAAACAGCGTGCCCTCGAAGACCTTATCACTGACCTCAATAAAACTAAATCCGATAACAATAACAAAAATCAGCTGAATTCCCTCGACTTGGACGCTAAAAAGGCTGAGATCGAAAAGGCTAAGAAAAAAGTCGATAAGCTGAAAGAAAAAAGCTCCATAACTGAAATAAAATCCAAGTATAACGGTGTGATCAGCTCCGTCAATATCCAGGCTGGCGATACTACCGTCCCCGATATGCCCTGCATCACCGTCGATATCTCCGAGGAAGGATATACCGCTAAAATCACCGTTGAAGGCGATAAAACCAAAAAGCTTAAAAAAGGCACCGCCGCCGAAGTAGTTAACAACTGGAGCGGCAATGTTCAGGCTGTCCTCACCGATATCAAAAACGATTCCTCCGCCGGCTCAAAAAACCGTGTCCTCGTTTTCAGTATCACCGGCGATATCGACTCCGGCTCCTACATTGACCTGTCTATCCCCTGCTCAACTGCTAATTATGACGTTATCGTCCCTAAGAGCGCTGTTTATGAGGACAGCAACGGCAAGTTCGTCCTCACAGTTACTTCCAAAAGCTCGCCCCTCGGAAACCGTTACTACGCTCAGCGTGTGGACGTTGAGGTGCTTTCATCAGATGAATCCTCCTGCGCTGTTTCAGGTAATATCTCCAGCGGCGAATACGTTATCACCGCTGCCAGCCTGCCCGTCAAACCCGGCGATCAGGTTCGCATGAACGAGAAGTAAAGGCGGTGATGCCATGAAGCTAAGGCCTAAAAAACGGCATATTATCATTGCCGCTGTCAATGCCGCTGCTGCTGCCGGCGTGCTTGCTCTTACCGCTGCCGGCTCAGGTCTCGCACGCTCCCAGACCTATAACTCCGCCGGCAAAAAATGGGGCGGCAATAACGGCAGCTTCACCCAGCTGAGCTGCTTCTTCACCGACGATTCCGGCTTCACCTGCGATACCGTCAACGCTGTCCGCTCCGAAGAACTGAATATTCTCAACAAAGTCTCCGTTGCTCCGGAAGACGGTAAAACCCTCGTCCCCGATGCTTACTGCGCTCCCGTGGGTAATTTCACCGTCCGCTGCGACAGGACCGGACGCTCGGAAGCTGAGATCACTGCTGTGGGCGGTAAATTCTTCATGTTCAGAGACTTCACTGTGCTGGACGGCGCTTTCTTCACCGATGACGATATTATGCAGGACGGCGCTGTTATCGACCGCCAGCTTGCATGGTCCCTTTACGGCTCAGAGGATATCGCCGGTATGAATCTTTATATAAATGACGTTAAATTCTACATCGCTGCTGTCATTGACACTCCCTCCGACAAGCTCGAAAAAAAAGCTGCCGGTGATGTTCCTAAAGCTTATATCTCCTATGACGGCGCATCTTCTGTTGCTCTTTCAGATTCAGTTTCCGGCAGCGGTATCTCTGCTGCGGCAGATGATCTCTACGGCGGCGGATATTCTCCTGCTCCTTCCGGTTTCAATAAAGTCACCTGCTATGAATGTATAATGCCCGACCCTGTCGAAAATTATGCCTTCAATTCTCTCAGGACTTATTTCGATGCCGGCTATAAAAATAAATTCGACCTGGTAAATAATTCCACCCGGTTCAGCTCGTCTGTCCGGGCTAAAGCCTTCAGAAGCTTTTCAGATTATGCTGTCAGAAAAAATACTGTAATGTATCCTTACTGGGAAAATGCCTCCCGTATGGCTGAATTCAAGCTTTCACCGATATGTTTTTTCCGGCGGCTGCTGCTGATGATACCTCTGCTGACAGGCTTATGGCTGCTGTGGCTGGCTTTTCGTTTCATAAGACGCAAGGGAAAAGCTCTGCCCCCGGCTGTTATTGATAAAATTTATTCCTTCAACTACAAACGCAGGCTCAAAAAATCTGAACAGCAAAATGATAACTCTTAAACCCTCGTTGTGCAAAATTATTTTTAAGGTAACACCACAAAGCTGTCAGGTGTGCGGTGTGCGGTGTGCGGTGTTGCCCAAAGAAAGGACTGTTATTATGAATAAATTTAACTTTAAACGTACCGCTGCTTTTATTGCAGCTCTCGCTTTAGCTGCCTCCGCTGCCAGCTGTGCAGATAAATCCAACGGCGGTGATACCGGTAAAACTAAACCCCAGCAGACCGCTGACAAGGTCATCAGCAACTCCTACCGCTCTGTTGAGATCGGCAGCAATCCCGGTCTCGATTATATCTCCAGCTTGTCTAAACTCGGCGATTCCGGTAATATCCTCGTCAACGGCTCAGATGTCGAAGGCAATGGCGCTCTCTATATCACTGACCTGGAATTTCTCGATTTCACGCCCCTGACTATCGACATCGAAGAAAAAGACAATATGGAATTTTACTTCAACGCCGCTACCGCCCCGGACGGCTCTATCTTCGTGCTTGCTACTGTCAATGACTACGGCGACTTTAAAATGCCTGACTATGAAGACCCGGAATTCGACTGGGAACACTTCGACTACGATGCTATGGAAAAAGCCCGCACCACTTCATATAAGCTCTTTACCTTCGACAGCTCCGGCGCTTCACTCTCCGCCAATGAAATGAAGATCCCCGAAAAATACTTCGACCCCAATGATGACGAGGCTTTCTTCTATATCAATAATATCTATCCTATAAACAGCGAAAAGGCTGTCGTTATGGTGGATAACGGCGAACAGACCTATGTTGAGCTTAATTCCGATGGCTCTTTCGGTAAAGAAGCTGATCTCGGCGAAGATGTGTGGTTCAACTCAGCCTGCGCTTCTCCTGACGGAAATATCGTCTTCATGACTTATGAAGGCACCGGTCAGGTGCTTAAGACCCTCGATACCAATACCCTTACCTTTACCGATGAGGTCATTAAGCTGGACGATATCCAGATGAATGGTACGCTTAATATGCTCTCCGGCAGAGATGACTATATCTACTTCATCTCCACTTCTTCCGGTCTCTTCGGTATCAAGGCAGACGGCTCCAGCAATGAGCTTATCAACTGGGTGGACTCCGACCTAAACGGCGATTACATCACCTCTGTCATTGATGCCGGTGACGGTGATTTCATTATCTATGAAAACAACTGGGAGACCAATTCTCAGGGCTTCTTCCGTCTTACAAAGCGTGATGCCTCCGAGCTGGCTGATACTGTTATTATCAATCTTGCTGTCAACTACGCCGATCAGTATATTATCGGCAAGGTCACTGAATTCAATAAGTCCAGTGATAAGTACCGCATCAAGGTAAATGACTACAACAAATTTTATGAATACGATGAGGAAAAGGAGCAGATGAACAATACTCCGGAAAAACAGCTCAAAATGGATATTGTTTCCGGAAATACTCCGGATATCATCTATTTCAGCGCTCCGGCTCTGTATGCTAATCTCTCCAAAAAAGGCGCTTTCGCTGACCTTTACCAGTTCATGGACGATAACAGTCCTATCAAGAAGGATGATATCATTCCTAATATTCTTGAAGCCTGTGAGTTTGACGGAAAGCTCACAATGCTCCCTACCAGCTTCAACGTCAATACATATCTGGCTAAAACTAAATTCATTGACAAGGAAAACTGGACCTTCGATGACCTCATTGAAACCTATAATAACCTGCCGGAGGGCATGAAGCTCTTCAAAGACGTTGACAACACTAAGGAAAGCGTTTTCAATATCCTGGGCTATGGCAGCTTCATTGACTGGGAAAACAGTACCTGCACCTTTGATTCACCGGAATTTGTCAAGCTTCTTGAATTTGCTGACCAGTTTGACAATGAAGGCGAAGGCGAATCTATCAACTGGGACACTGCTACTGATGAAGAAATGGAAAAATACTGGCAGGACGAGGAAGTTGCCCTGCTCAATGACAAGGCACTGCTTGGTCAGCTGAGTTTCTATGATGCAAGGGAATATTCCCGTCAGAGGTATGGTTATTTTGGTGATGAAGTTACATTTGTTGGTTATCCTTCCAACGACGGAAGCGGTGCTGACATGAGTTTTAACATGAGCTTTGCAATTATGAACGATTCCTCTGTAAAGGAAGCCTGCTGGGATTTCATCAGTAGTACATTCGACGACAGCGATGAAGAATCCGACAGCAAATATTATTATTCTGGTCTCCCGATTCAGAAAACTCAGCTTGAAAAAATATTTGACGAAGCAATGGAAGACCCTTACTGGTTAGATGAAAACGGTAAGAAGCAGCCCATGGATAATACTATGTATATCCTCGATAAGGAAATTGAAATACCCAATCTCACTCAGGAAGAGCGTGATATGCTCATTGACTATATCTGCTCCGCAAAGCCTTCCGGCTTGTATTATGACATGGACGTTCAGAACATCATTGATGAAGAGACAAAGGCTTTCTTTGCCGGTGAGCGTTCTGCTCAGGAAACCGCCGACATGATCCAGAACCGTGTCTCCATCCTCATCAGCGAACAAAGTTAATTTTTTTAGCTCACGTTGCCGCTCGTTTTTTTGGCTCACGTTGACGCTCGCTGCGCTCGCTCACTCTTTTTGTGATTTGTAACTTGTCCATCGCATACAGCACAAAAGATGCTCCGGTACTTTATGGTGCCACTTGCATTGTACTTCGATTTTGGTTCATGCAACTTTTTGTGAGCGGCGGTTTCGTGTCAGCAAACTGCTGACAGTGCCGGTTCAACCCATGCAATCTCCAATTTTTCATATACTCCACCTCCTTATGAAAAGCGGCTCTCTGTAACAAGGGAGCCGTTTTTCTTTGGTTTAAGTTTGGCATTTTCACCAAATATTGACTGTTAATATTGTACGATTTATCATTTTGTGAGATATTTTTGTAATTTATTTGTAATGTAATTGACATTTTTTGAAATGTGTGATAATATGTATATTGTGCTTAAAAGGCTATACAGCGCAGAATTCTCAGGCGCTTACAAATTCACTCAAAAACCTTATTTTATTAAAAATCGACAGAAGTAAAAAAAAGGAGTTTTAATGATGAGTAAAGTTTTCAGAAAGGCAGCAGCCGTTATTGTTTCATTTGCCATGATTTTTGTAATGCAGCTCAATGTACCGTTCAGTCTTAAAGCCAGTGCAGCTGTTGAAGCTATCTGGCCTATGGATCCTGAATACAAAACTATCACTACATATTTCAGTGAATACAGAAACACTGTTAATCCTGAAAGTTCAGAGTATCACAATGCTATTGACATTTCTGGTCAGACTGGTCTTAACATTTATGCAGTCAGAGCCGGCAGAGTTGTGACATCCGGCTGGCTTGGCGGCTATGGCTACATCATCATTCTTTTTCATGAAGATTTAGGTGTATACACTTTCTATGCACACTGTTCAGAGCTGGACGTTTATGAGGGTGATACAGTAGCTCAGGGTCAGATCATCGGCAAGGTCGGAAACACCGGCAACAGCTATGGTTCTCATCTCCACTTTGGCATATGTTCATCCCTTCTCAACAACTGGCCTGCAAGAACATATTACGATCCGCTTTCTTTCTTCTCTTACACTGATTCACCTTCCACAGACCCCGGAACCTCAAACAGTTCCGACTGCGGCTGTTCCACTGATTATGCTGGTATTTACACCACTAAAAATGTTGTTACATTCCTGTACATCAGAAGCGGTCACGGTTCAAATTACTCTGCACTTGGACAGATACCTGCTGGTTCCACAGTAAAGGTTACAATGGGTGATGGTTCATGGGCACACGTTGAATTCAATGGCATCACTGGATACAGTTCTATGGATTATCTTGAAAAAATCGGCGATATTGAGTCCAATATGAGCATTTCCGGTGCTAATATACCTTCTGGCTCATTAACACCCGGCACAGCCTTCTCAGTACAGGGTGAAATTAAATCTGACGTACCGATAGCAAAAGTCTGGGGCGGAGTTTACAACACAAACGGTGAGCGCACTGCTGAATTTGCTGAGGCTGCTCCCAGAACTTATTCCTACAACATCAACACTTATTTTGACAAGCAGATACGTTTTGAGAATCTGACTACCGGCACATACCAGTACAAGATTGAAGCTGTTGATACTAACGGCACAAACTTTGTACTTATCAGCGAAGTATTTTCAATTGGTTCTGATCCGATAAAGGGTGATCTTAACGATGACGGTTCAGTTACCGTAGCTGATGCAGTTTTGCTTCAGTCTTTCCTGATCCACCGCACTGAGCTGACCGCTGCACAATACGGCACAGCCGACATCAACTCTGACAACTCCGTTGATGTTTTCGACATGGTCAGCATGAAGAAACTTATTTTTGGCTCACGCTGATTTTTT
>CAMNFW010000068.1 GCA_946537565.1 uncultured Ruminococcus sp.
CACAAGGGAGGTGAATCCCACAAGGAACCACCTCTGCCCTGCCATGCTGCCGAAGATCGCTCCCCGGTTTTCAAGATATGTCAGATCAATAACCCTGAAATCACCAAAGTGAATGAACTCCATTGACTCTACCGGTTTAAGCTTATCGACAGCCCAGAACTTTATCAGCTGGTCAATGCCGATAAGAGCAGCTATCATTACTAAAAGTATAGCAGTCACATTAAAATCCTTTCGGAAAAAGCATTTGCCTGCTGCCATTCGTGACAGCAGGCAATATAATCCTAATTATAATATAGCATCAACAGCGACAGCACATCTCTCACAAAGAGTCGGGTGCTTGTCATTTGTGCCCACATAGCAGGAATAGCACCAGCAGCGCTCGCACTTTCCGCCCTCAGCCTGAACCACCTCAAAGCTGGTCTCGCCTTCGGACTTCTCAACTTCAACGGCTGATACTATAAGTATCTCAGCCAGCTGAGGTGCAAGCTTGCTGTAGTTATCAAACTCAGCCTCACTGCTCTTGATTATTATCTTGGCTTCAAGGGACTTTCCAATGGTCTTGGCATTTCTTGCCTCCTCCAGAACCTTGTTCACCTTAAGACGTGTATTGTAGATAAAGTTCCATTTTTCGGTAAATTCACCCTCAAATTCAATTCCGCTCTTCTCCGGCATCTGATTCAGAAAAACACTCTCCTTATCATCTGCAGCTGAATGAGGCATGAACTGCCAGATCTCCTCAGCTGTGAAAGAAATGATTGGAGCTGCAAGTCTTGAAACTGCGCTGAGAATACGGTACATAGCAGTTTGAGCTGCACGTCTTTTCTCGGAGTTTTCGTTCTCGCAGTAAAGTCTGTCCTTGATGATATCTAAGTAGAAGTTGGACATATCAACAACGCAGAAGTTATGGATAGCATGGAATGCAATGTGGAAATCATACTTCTCATAGCCAGCCTTAACATCGTCAATAAGCTTATCCAGCTTCATCATTGCCCATTTATCAAGCTCTGTCAGCTTGTCATCGGTTACACTGTCACGATCCGGGTCGAAGCCGTCTCCGGTGCCTAAATTGCCCAGGATAAATCTTGCAGTATTTCTGATCTTTTTATAAGCATCAGAAAGCTGACTGAGAATAGGCTTAGAGATACGGATATCGCTGTGATAATCAGAGGAAGCCACCCACAGACGAAGAATATCAGCACCGTACTGATCTGTGATCTCGCTGGGGTCGATGCCGTTGCCCAGTGATTTGTGCATGGTCTTGCCTTCACCGTCAACTACCCAGCCGTGTGTGCAGACAGCCTTGTAAGGAGCGCTGCCCTTGTATACAACTGAAGTCAGCAGTGATGACTGGAACCAGCCTCTGTACTGGTCTGCTCCTTCAAGGTAAAGGTCAGCCTTCCAGCTCAGTGACGGGAAGTCATCTCCCTCCATAACAGCAGTATGTGAAACACCGCTGTCGAACCAAACGTCCATGATGTCATACTCTTTAGTGAATTCTCCGCAGCCGCACTCACACTTTACTGTTGCGGGCAGGAATTCAGCCGGCTCCTTCTTCCACCAAGCGTCTGAACCTTCTTTTCTGAAAAGATCAGCTATAGCAGAGATAGTTTCATCAGTATATATCGGCTTGCCGCAATCCTTACAATATACAACGGGTATAGGAACACCCCAGGTTCTCTGGCGTGAAATACACCAGTCGCTTCTGTCACGAACCATGCCCTTAATTCTGTCCTCGCCCCATTCAGGTATCCACTGAACGTCCTCGATCGCTTTTATCGCCTCGTCCTTGAAACCGTTAACGCTGCAGAACCACTGCTCTGTAGCACGATAGATTATTGGACTGTTGCAGCGCCAGCAGTGAGGATACTGGTGGACGATCTTCTGAATCGCAAGGAGAGCATTAAGCTCTTCCAGCTTTGCGGCAATTGCCTTATTAGCGGTATCTGTGTCCATTCCCTCAAACTCGCCTGCCTCAGCAGTCTGGCGGCCCTTTGAGTCAACACAGACAATGATACCGATATCGTCATAATTTTTGCAAACCTCAAAGTCCTCTACACCATAGCCAGGAGCTGTATGAACACAGCCTGTACCGCTTTCCAGTGTTACATGATCGCCGACGATGATAGGTGACAGACGGTCATAGAGAGGATGCTTGGTTTTGATGCCTTCAAGCTCAGCACCGGTAAATATACCCTCAGTAGAATACTCTGTAATTCCTGCGGTCTCCATTGTGGTCTTTACCAGCTCTTCAGCCATTACATAATATTCATCACCAACGTGAACGAGAGTATAGTTATACTCAGGTCCCAGGCAGATAGCCAGGTTTCCGGGGATAGTCCAGGTGGTAGTTGTCCAGATCACAAAGTATACCTTCGACAGATCCAGACCCATGCCAGTGAAAATTCCCTTGTCATCAGTAACATTGAACTTTACATAAATTGAATGGCAGGGATCGTTGGAGTATTCGATCTCAGCCTCAGCCAGGGCAGTGTTACAGTCCGGGCACCAGTAAACAGGCTTAAGTCCCTTGTACATATAGCCCTTCTTAGCCATTGCACCGAAAACCTCTACCTGTCTTGCCTCATAAGCAGGACGGAGAGTAAGATAAGGATAGTCATAGTCACCGAGAGTACCCAGTCTCTTGAACTGTTTCATCTGGTTCTGAACGTGGCTCATAGCAAAGTCACGGCAGTGTTCTCTCAGCTCAGTTGGCGGAATAGCGCCGTTTTCCACGCCAATAGCCTTCATAGCCTTAAGCTCGATCGGGAGGCCGTGAGTATCCCAGCCGGGAACATAAGGCGCACAGAATCCGCTCATATTCTTATACTTCACGATGAAGTCCTTAAGTGTTTTATTCAGCGCAGTACCGAGGTGTATCTCACCGTTGGCATAGGGCGGACCGTCGTGAAGGATAAAAGTGGGCTTACCCTGATTTTTTTGAATTATCTTATAATAGAGTCTTTCGCTCTCCCATTTTTCAAGAGTCTCAGGCTCTCTTTTAGGCAGATTTCCACGCATGGGGAATTCTGTTTTTGGTAAATTAAGGGTTGAATTATAATCCTGTGCCATATTCTCTGATCTCCGGCGGCACCGAAGATCCTCCTTTCAGCTATTTATTCGGGAGTACATTTTTTGAAAAATGTATCCCTCTATCCCTTTCCAAAGGCTTTTGGCTTCGTGGAAGCGGGTAATAATTAAGATATTTTTATTCCTCAGCAGCTGCAGCAGCCTCTTCCTCAGCAGCAACAGCAGCAGCGATCTCTTCAGCAGTAGGCTGATAAACATCTTCCTCAGCCTCATCGTCGAAGCTTTCAGGCATAGAGGAGATAAGCTCAAGATGAGACTTGTACATTTCAAAGAGGCTCTTTTTGAAGTCAGCGACCTGCTGTCTTGCATCGACCAGTGACTGTCTTTCAGCAGCGACCTCAGCACGGTTTTTCTCCATAAGCTCAGCGTGCTTGCGGACAGCCTCGTCCTCCAGCTCAGCAGCCTTAGCCTGAGCAGCAGCAATGATCTCGTCAGCCTTATCATTAGCCTCTCTGATCACCTGATGACCCTGCTTCTGAGCGCCGAGAAGAGCGTCCTTAAGAGCGTCCTCGTCCTTCATATATTCTCTTACCTTGTCAGCGAGGACCTGGATCTTGTTATTAGCCTCGATCCTCTCTCTTTCCATTTCGTCCAGCTCAGCTTCGAGCTGTGAGAGAAACTCGTCTATTTCCTCCTGTTTATAGCCAAAAGCAGCCTTCTCAAATCTCTTGTTTCTAACGTCCTTTGATGTGATCATATATATTCACCTCTAAATATATTTTTTTAACTCTATGTGTATCCGACCCTTTTTGGTTGAGCCGTTGATACCGGAAAGTATAAATCTGCCGCAGCCTCTTATGGATATGATATTTCCCTCAGCCAGTTCAGCGGAAACTGAATGGGCTGTGATATGATCAACGTCCACTTTTTCGGAGCGGATAAGTCTCGCCGCATTTTCCCGGCTGACATTTGCCGCAAGACTGACAACGCAGTCCAGCCGGAGGGAAGCGACCGTACCTGTAATTATTTTAAAGTCCTGTTTTACCTCAATGTCGAAGGGCTGTGCATCTGTAACCTTAACGCCTGTCCTGCCGATTTTTGAAACTGATGACACCAGAAGTCTGGCAGCCACATCTGTAACAAAAGCCTGTGCTTTTCCCTGGGCAGTGATAATATCGCCCACAGTTTCACGTTTCAGCTGCATACCCATAAAGGTGCCGAGGAAGTCACGGTGAGTGAGGTTATCCTCAGTGCGATAGGTGAAGGTGATACATTTCATTGGCATATCACCGGGAATACACTCTTCCAGGTAATCCGGATAAACCGCCAGCATTTTTCTTCTTGCCTCAGGGAATCCTCCCCAGAGGGCATATTTCAGACCGCCGGCATTGAATCTGCACCAGGCTTCAGCTTCTGCACACTGTCTCTCGTCAAAAAACGACGAAAAGACCGCACAGCCATCTCTTTCGCTCCTGCTGACCATATCCTCCAGCCGGGCGATAAAGAGCTTGTCTCCGGGGTCGCTCATCAGATGAACACGCCGTTATTTTCAAGCTCGCCTACAAGGTCTTCACCAATGAAGCCAACGTTATAGGGAGTGATGATATAGGTCAGGTTAGCCACAGGCTTGAGACTTCCGCCGTTAGCATAAGCAACACCTACCAGAAAATCGATAATTCTTCTTTTATTTTCGGGTGAAGCAGTCTCAAGGTTAAGGACTACTGTTTTCTTAGCAATGAGGTGGTCAGCGATCTGCTTTGCATCTGTGAAAGCAGAGGGTTTTACCAATACCACCTGAAGCTGAGCTGTTGTCTGAATATTCACTACCTTATTCCTTCTTCCATTTCCTTCGTTATAGCTGTCCTCACGCTCAACAGGCTGCGGATTGCCGTAACTGCCGCTGCCGCTGCTGGAGGGTCTTTCGCTGTGAGTGTTAGTTCTCTGCTCCTGATGAACAGGAGCTTCACTTACGTCATCGTCCTCATCAGCTGCAAAAAAGAAATCTTTGATGTTCTCGAATATCTTCATATAAATTTCTCCGTTCTCCGCATATAGTTTTCTTTTTCATACTGCCGGCGGAGCATATGCGGCTGCTCCGGAAGCGCTTCCATTGGTCCTTGATATACCGCCGGCAGAATAAGTATAAGCCGGCTGGAAAAGGCTGCCTGTTATCACGATTATTTTTTGCTGTAATCCCTGGCACCGAAAAGTCCCGTACCTATACGGACTATATTGGAGCCGTGAAGGATAGCAGCGGCATAATCGTGGGTCATTCCCATTGAGAGAATATCCAGAGGCATCACCTGAGTACTGATGGTATTGTACAGCTCTTCCATTCTGCCCAGGAACAGATCGCTGTCCGAAGGCGGCGGGATAGTCATCAGACCTCTTATCCTGATATTATCCAGCTGAGAGAGCTGTTCAAGAAGCTCCCGGAGCTTACCCGGCGCTGTACCGCTTTTAGATTCTTCTCCGCCGATATTTACCTCGCAGAGAATATCCATTATCTTGTTTTCAGCCTTAGCCAGCCGGTTTATTTCATTTCCAAGCTTAAGGCTGTCTACAGACTGTATCATAGTCATAGGACGTATGATATATTTAACTTTATTGGTTTGCAGATGACCTATGAAATGCACCTCTGCGGAGCTGTCATAAGCCTCCTGTTTTGACTGAAATTCCTGGACACGGTTCTCACCAAGAAGGCTTACTCCCAGCTCAACCGCATGGTTTACAGCCTCCGGAGGAACAGTTTTTGTGACAGCCATAAGCCTCAGACTGTCCTCAGTCCTGCCTGATCTTGACAGAGCCTCGCCGATGTTATATCTTATGACTTTAAGGTTCTCATCAATATATCCCAGCTCATTATCCATCTGGATCAACTCCTTCAGTCAGAATATTATCATAAAGGGCGAGGTAGCTGAGATCCTCGTCATGTATCCTTGAGAGGACATAGTCGCTGCCCTCATAGATAACGTCAATTTTTTTGAATTCGACCTGTTCGCCTTTGAGGATATACACTCCCTTATAGTTCATTACAGTGGAAGTTTCCTCACCGGTTTCCGGGTCAGCGGAGGTCTCCTCGATATCGGCAAAGCGAATAGCCTTTCTCGGCACCTTCAGTCCATGATAGCTGCCCTTAATAAGCTCACACTGAGCAACTCTATGCTCCACCAGATCAGCATTGAACTGGCTGCACTGGATAATGAAAATGCTTCTTGAAGGGTCGCCCTCATCTCTGATGTCAGATATCTCCGCATCATAAATTTCTGTTGACGACTCAAACCTCAGACCCACCTGTTCACCGATAGAGTATTCCTTTCTGGAATTATCTATTACACCGGCGATATACCAGCCATAGCCGTCGATGAGTTTTCCCACCACAGTCGGGTCATCGCTTTTGCGTTCCATTACGCTGTTAAGCTCTGCTATAGTGATCTCCTTCAGCTTATTGAAGGTCAGCACCTCCTCATAGCCGTCGCAGTAGCTGACGAAATAGGCTGAACGGTCGGAGGTGATAGTCTCTGTAGGCTCTGCTGAATCAGTTTTCAGCTCTGAGATCTCCTTATTGAGATCAGTTATCTGCTGTTTGAAGCTTGTGACCTCGTTGGTAATAATCTGGTAAGTGCTCATGTCCACCAGCAGATCGTCCATGATATTCTTAACACCGGAATAGTCCTTGATATCCCGGCTGTAGATCAGTCTCCGGTAGTTCTCGTCTATCCTTGCAGAAAGGCTTGCAGGCTGTGCTGATTCGAGGGTACCGGGGTTCTCTATCTTTTTCAGTATATCCAGCTCTTTTTCAAGCTGACTTATCTCACGGTTAATGCTTATCTGTCTGTCCGTAGGATATGCCCTGGCAATAACTGTGCCGATCCCGAGTTTTCCGCCGTCAGCGACACTATAGCTGAGAACGCCCTCGCCGCTGTAGGTTTTTCTTGTCTCTTCACGGAAGAAAACACCTCTGAATCCCTGGGCTGCTGTTGCATCAGCAGTGAGGGCGACATCAGTATCGCTCTCCCTGTGGTTGAACTTATAGATAATAGACACGAAGACCACAGCCATAAGTATCAGAAAGGTATTTCTCAGAAGCTTTACAATAAAGCTGGCATCAGATCTGTTAGATGAACGCATTCACATCACCGTTCATTCGCTTTTTTCAGAAGCATCAAGGATAGAAACAGCTCTTGCGGGGATAATTGTTGAAATTGCGTGTTTGTATACAAGCTCCTGCTTGCCGTCGCAGTCAAGAATTGCGACATAGCTGTCAAAGCCTCTTACCAGTCCCTTGAACTGAAATCCGTTGGTCAGTATCAGGGTAACTACGATTTTTTCCTTTCTGCACTGGTTGAGGAACACATCCTGTAGGTTGATCGTTTTGTTCATACACATTCTCCGTTCTATGTTTATTTGCACTGTCCCAGAATATGGGTAAATGTACACATAATATATTATATCACAGTTTTTTGTAATTGGCTATAGCTTTTTCAGATTTTTCTAAAATTTTATTTTTTTTACTAAAATCCTCAATAATAATCCACCTGATACGTTCATTTTTTCTAAACCAGGTGAGCTGTCTTTTAGCATAATGCCGTGTTTCGAGTTTAATTTTTTCAATGCAGTCTTCAAGCTCTGCGCTGCCCTCCAGCCAGGGAATGAATTCTTTGTAGCCTATCGCATTGGCTGCGGTCTTCATACCGCTGTGCGTCCAGAGCTGACGTGCCTCCTCCGGAAGTCCCCGTCTTACCATATCGTCCACACGCATATCTATTCTCTCATAAAGCTTTGAACGGTCAGCCGCATCAAGTCCGAGGATAAGGCTGTCGTAGGGACTTTCCTGGCTGCGGCTCTCAGCTTTGAGCCGGCTGAATTTTATGCCGCTGGTATGGATGACCTCCAGCGCTCTTATAACTCTGACCAGATTATTCTGATGGATAGTCTCCGCAGCCTCCGGATCTTTTTCCGTGAGAATTGCATGAAGAGCGGCGTTTCCGTTTTTTTCGGCAAATTCATATAAACTCCTGCGGTAGTCAAGGTCAGTTTTCACCTCAGCAAACTGCACGTTATCAAGCAGCGAGTCGATATAAAGACCTGTGCCGCCAACGATTATCGGCAGCTTCCCACGGCTGAGGATATCCTGTATTTTTTCATTGGCAAGCTTTACATACTCCGCCGCACTGAATGTGATATCCCTGTCAAGAATACTTATAAGATGATGCGGTATGCCCTGCATTTCCTCTTCTGTCGGCTTGGCTGAGGCGATGTCCATACCTTTATATATCTGCATTGAATCAGCTGATATAACTTCACCGCCGTATTTTTTTGCCAGCTCAACGCCCAGCCAGGTCTTTCCGGAGGCTGTAGGCCCTGCAACTGCAAGTACAAAAGGTTTATCCATAGCTTTATGTTCTCCTGAACTGATGATCGAGATTGCTTTTGGTCATTGTGAACATAACCGGTCTGCCGTGAGGACAGTGACGTATCCTTTCATCGCCGCAGACCTGCTGTGCAAGAGCCAGCATTTCCTCCGGAGAATTTTTATCGCCGGCTTTGATCGCTGATTTGCAGGCAACTGTATGAAGAATATCGTCCAGCTCACCGGACTGGGGGTTTTGTTTATGAAGCCGGAGATTTTCAGCGACCTCACATATTATCTTCTCCATTTCCAGCTCCATTATAAAAGTAGGAACGGCAGTCGCAATGACACATGGCGGTTTTGTAAAATCAAACTCAAAGCCTAAATCTGCCAGCAGCTCAACATTGCTCTGCATAACATCACGCTCCTCAGATGTCAGCAGGACTTTGACTCCGGTCAGCAGCTTCTGGCTGTACTGTCGGCAGTTACGGCTGCGGAGCTTCTCAAAGATTATCCTTTCATGAGCAGCGTGCTTGTCGATGATAATGATCTTGTTATCACATTCACAGATGACGTACATTTTAAAAGCCTCACCAATAACCCGAAGACCGGAAAATTCATCTTTCTGCGGCTCAGCTGCGATCACCGGCACCGGTTCTTCCGGCGGAGCAGTCCGGCTGAATGAAGATGAATTTATGAACTGGAATCCCTCAACCGGTGCAGGTATTTCAGGCTTGACCGGCTCCGGAACAGATACAGGTGCTGTATCCTCCTCAGTGATATCAGGCTCATTGTCATCTTCTTCATCTGCAATGATATTAACACCGTTGAGGATCGGCGATATACCGCTGTTCCTGAACTCATGCTGAGGTTTCTGAGCAGGCTCAGGCGCAGTATACACCGGCTGGATCTCAGCGGGCTTCTGTAAGATCTCATGAGTCTCCCGGCTAAAGCCCGGCGAGCTGCTCTGCAAACTTTCCTCTGCTTTTTTGATATCGCTGACGGGGGTCAATATCATCTGCTGGTCATAGCCTTCGTTT
>CAMNFW010000069.1 GCA_946537565.1 uncultured Ruminococcus sp.
TAACACAGACTGATCCCGGCTTCAAGGGCGATACAGCTACAAATGCAACAAAGCCAGCTGTACTTGAAACAGGCGCAGAGATCAAGGTTCCGCTGTTCATAGATGAAGGCGAGAAGATCCAGGTAGATACAAGAACCGGCGAGTATATGTCCCGTGCATAATTGCGTATCAGGGCGACACAATAATCATAAAATACTACACAGTATTTACTACTGAAAGGGGGAGCTGTTATGAAGCTTACCGAAAAAATGTCATACTTACAGGGACTGCTTGACGGTCTCGATATCGACGCTGATACAAAGGAAGGCAAGGCACTTCTGTCAATGTCAGAAGTAATGTCAGAGCTGGTGATGTACGTTGAGGACTTACAGTCCCAGGTAGACGAGCTTACAGAGCTTTGTGATATACTTGACGAAGATCTGGGCAGCGTTGAAGAGGATCTCTACGGTGACGATGATCTCAGCTGCGGAGACTGCGATGACTGCTATGACGATGATGACTTCGATGAAGATTTTGAAGAATATGAAGATGAGTTTGGCGATGATGACGACGATGATTTCGGCGATGATGATGAGCTTTATGAGATTACCTGCCCTTCCTGCGGCGATTCTATACTCATAACAGATGTAATGCTTGAGGAAGGCTCAATAAACTGCCCGAACTGTAATGAGCTTCTTGAATTTGACTTTGATAACATGACTTTTGAGGAGCTTGAGGGTTCTGATGAAGCTGAAGAAGCAAAAGAAGATACTGAGGAATAAAAAAGATTTTTACGGCTATCTGCAGGCGGACAGGAGTTTTCTGTCCGTCTGTTTTTTTGGAGAAGGACTATGAATGAAGAAAATGAGCATCTTTATGATGATATAATAGACTTGCCTCATCATGTATCAGAAGTCCGCCCACAGACACCGCTTGAGGAGAGAGCTGTACAGTTTTCTGCATTTGAGGCACTAAAGGGATTTGAAGATGGAGTTGATGAAGCAGCAAGGTTTACTGGGAGTATACGATTTCTTGATGAAGAGAGAATTGATAGGCTATCCCGGACTTTGAACTGGCTGATAGATAATCAGGCGCTTCACCCGGAGGTGACATTGACCTATTTTGTGGCTGATAAGAAGAAAAAAGGCGGCGAGTATGAAGAGCTTACGGCTGAATTACGCTGGTTTGACGAGTTTAACAACAGGCTTGTATTTATAGACGGCAGGGAAGTTCTGATAGAAGATATATGGGATATTTCTTCGGAGAGTTTTGAATATGGACAAGAATAAATACAGCATGGTAAAAAAGCGTATTTTTGAGATTATACAGATAGGACAAAAAGAAGATCTGCCGAGTTTGCTGTTCGATTGGTTTATAGTTGCGACAATAATCATAAATATCACTACAATGTTTCTTGAGACCTTTGATGGTATGTGGAGATTATATCCATTTTTTGAGATATTGGAAAGCATTACGATAGTGATATTCTGTGTTGAGTATATACTCAGGATATGGACTGCTGATTTATTATATCCAAATAAAAACCGTCTGCGGTCGAGACTGAGGTTTCTTATATCATATGACGGAATAGTTGATCTTCTGACGATACTGCCATTTTTCTTCCTAAGCGGATTCATAGTATTCAGAATGCTGAGGGTGGTCAGAATATTCCACTTGTTCAGGCTGAATGCACAGTATGATTCTTTCAATGTTATAACGTCAGTGCTTTATGAAAAGCGAAATCAGATATTCTCATCAGTTTTCATAATACTTGTGCTGATGTTTGCTTCATCACTGGGAATGTACAACGTTGAGCATGAAGCTCAGCCGGAGGTATTCAGAAACGCATTTTCAGGGATATGGTGGAGTATGTCAACACTGCTGACCGTTGGTTACGGTGACATTTACCCGGTGACTGTAGTAGGCAGAATAATGGCAATATGTATAGCATTTTTAGGAGTTGGAGTTGTAGCGATACCCACGGGTATTATAAGCGCTGGATTTGTTGAGCAGTACACAAAGGAATCACACAGAGAAGAAAGGTTTTCTGATGTAAAAGAGATAGGCGAGCTTCTTGCAAATGAAGAAAGTAAGCTTTGCGGAAAAACAATAGGCGAGCTGCAAGAGGATAGTGATATGATGGTATACGTCATACTCCGGAAAGGATTTACAATAATAGCGGCGAATAATATCGTGATAGAATCAGGCGACATATTAATAGTAAAATCAAACAAAATAGAAAAATGATGACGAACTGAGAAAATGCTGACAGAGATGAATGATCGGAGTGATGAATATGAAATTAAATCTGACTGACCTGCTTTATGCTCTTTCGGTGGCATTGGATATGGTAGAGCACGAAATGATCGGAGTGCAGTCTGCACATGGAAAGCACGTTGCATATCTTACCAGTTTAATGGCAAAGGGAATGGGATATGAGGGCGTTGAGCTGAACGAGATAGTAAGCTGTGCAATGCTGCATGACAATGCGTTCTCTGAATATGCCAGTGAGGAGTTTTACGGAGGCTCAGCAGTAGATTCAGTGGAGCTGAGAAAGCGTGTAGAGCTGCTGAACGGTGAAGAGTACATGGATTTTATCAGCGGCTGCAAGCATTCCGAGGCTGGTGAGAATAATATTCGTCTGCTTCCGTTCAGAACAAACATTGAAAACATTATTCTTTATCACCATGAAAACGCTGACGGAACGGGTCCTATGGGAAAAAATGAAGATGAAACCCCTTTCACTTCCCAGATAGTGCATCTGGCAGATGCTATAGATGTTACAGAAAATCTTCTTTCGATGACAGAGGAAGAGTTCAATGAAATGATCGAGTGGATGGAACAGCTGACAGATAAATTTTTCTCCTATGACAGCGTTAAGCTTTTCAAAAAGACCGTAAGCTATGATGACATTATTGCTTTGCAGGACAACGGTTCTGAACCGCTGCTGCGACAGCTTTTAGATGATATAGTTGATGATTATACAGATCAGGAGATAAAGAACATTGCATTGTTTTTTGCAAGGATAGTAGACTGCAAATCATCATTTGTCCGCAGCCATTCGATTGGCGTAGCTGAAAAGGCAGAGGTTCTGTCAAAGTATTTTGGATTTTCAGCAGATAAGTGTATAAGAATGTATTTTGCAGGGGCGCTTCACGATTTGGGAAAGCTGATAATACAGAATGATGTGCTGGAGAAGCGTGGGAATCTTACTGATCAGGAGTTTGCATATGTTAAAAACCACGCATCTGCTACTTATGAGGTATTAAAAAGAGTTAAGGGATTAGAAGATATAACACGCTGGGCATCAAGACATCATGAAAAGCTTGACGGCTCAGGCTATCCCTTTGGACTTACAGCGCAGGAGCTTTCTCAGGAAGACAGGGTAATGACCTGTGCTGATATTTATCAGGCACTGACTGAGCCAAGACCATATAAGGATGCTTACACTCATTCACGAGCCATTGAAATTATGAAAAGCATGGCAGAAAGCGGAAAGATAGACGGTGATATAGTTAATGCACTTGAACAATGTTTTGGAAATAGATAATAGCAGCTTTAAGACCTGGAAAACACCAGGTCTTTTTTTTATCATTGTAATTGACAGTGTTTCACTAATATGATATAATGAGGTTGATAATTTATATATAATCTGACGAGGAGCTGGTTTTATGAAATTCAGAAGGATCATAGCGGCGGCAACGGCTGTGTTATTTGCAGGCACATCAGTACCGTTCACCAGTTTATCTGCATATATTCCGGCTGAAACAGCGGTCACTGCTGAGATCGGGAAACATGAAGAGCTTCAGGAGAAAACCTGGAAATGCGGTGATGATGCAGTGCTGACGCTGAAAGGCACGATAGCCTGCATAACAGGAACTGGCGAAACTTATGACTATGACGAAGTTCCGCCGTGGCAGGAGGAATTGCCGCAGATAGAAACTCTTGTTGTAAACAGTGGAATAACAGGACTTGGGGGAGTATCCTTCCGTTCGGCACCAGCCTTGAAAACGGTTGTACTTCCGGATACACTGACATTTATAGGAACCTGCTGTTTTGAAGGCTGTGATGAGCTTAAGTCGATCGTTATACCATCATCGGTGAAAAAGATTTACAATGCAGGTTTTTTTCACTGTGGACTGAAAGAGATTTTTTTCACAGGAACAGAAGATGAATGGCAGCAGCTTTACTCTACAGCCGGAGCATACAGCTTTGACTATGTTTATGCAGCTTACTGTCAGAATGTACCGTCGGGCATGGCAGGCGATACGATACGCTGGTTTTATGACGAAGCAACGGATGAGCTGCATTTTGAAGGGTATGGAGAAATGTATGACTACAGCGAAGGTGAAACTCCATGGTCTGGGTATATAGCTGACACAGTATCGGTATGCCTTGATGAAAATATAAATAAAATTGGAAGCTATGGATTTTGCGGAGCATCTTCACTGAATAATATTTCTTTTAATAATATTACAGCCGTAGGTGACGGTGCATTTAAGGGTTGTCAAATGCTTGATACAGCGGTTTTTTCTGGTGAGATAGTTTCGATTGGCAGTGACAGTTTTTATGGCTGCTCAGATGAAATGACAATTTATGGCACAGCAAATTCGGCTGCGGAAAAATATTCATCTGAAAACGGGATCAATTTCATTCAGATAGACGGAATATGCGGAAGACGGGCAGGATATAAGCTGGAGGAAACTACCCTGAGAATATACGGAAAGGATAATACCTTTGATTTGGGCAGCTCAGCTGAACAGCCGTGGAATGGCAGCAGGATAAATAAAGTTATGATCCATGAAGGGATAAATAAGATAGGCAGCAGCAGTTTCCGTGATCTTGCGGAGCTGAAGGACGTAAGCATTGGCAGCAGTGTAAGTGTGATAGGAGCGCATAGTTTTGAAAACTGTCCACAGCTGACGTACATGGTTTTGCCGGAAAGCTTGAAGAGTATAGAGAATGATGCCTTTGCATACGATACAGGAATTGAATATATGAGTCTGCCAGGAACGCTTGGCAGCATAGGATCAAGTGCATTTTTCTCGGCATATCCTGTATCGTTGAAAGGATTCTTCTGGTGCGGAAATGAGGAGAGCTTTAGTTTGCTGAGTACAGACAAGCTGAACAATGAAAACTTCTTCAACACACCGAAGCATTATGACAGCTGTGCCGGAACATACGGTGAAAACATCAGCTGGATATATACATCTGAGGACAAAGTACTGCGAATTTTCGGGGAAGGCAGGATAGAAGACAGTGTAAAAGGTGAGGTTCCGTGGTATGATCTTGCTGATGAAGCTGAGAGCATAATAATCTCTGACAGGATAAGCTCAGCCGGAGACTATGTATTTTCCGGAATGACAGCATTGAAGAGCATCAGCTTCGGAGAAAACATGAAGTCATTGGGGGAGCATTGTTTTGAAGGCTGTACAGGACTGAAAGAAGTAGAATTTGGCGGAGTTGAGAATATAGGAGGTTATTGCTTTAAAGGCTGTACGTCACTGACGGACGCTGACCTTACATCGGGTATAACATCAATAGGGGCACACGCATTTGAAAACTGCCGTGGATTGACATTTATGAAAATACCGGACAATATATCAGAGATTGGTGCATATGCTTTTTTTGCCTGTGATGATCTTACGATAGTTTATTTTCCGTCAGCGGAGGCAGAGATTGGTGAGAAGGCATTTGGGTATATCACAGAGGACGATCTTTCAGACCTGGAGCTTATATGTCTGGGAGATTCACCGATGATAAGATATGCTCAGGAAAACGGGCTGAAATATACCTCAGCCACAGATGTATGCGGTGATAATGCAGTCAGCTATATAGACCGTGAAAAGGGAATACTCTATATCCTGGGCACCGGCAGTACCTATGATTATATGAACCGTGATGAGAAGCGACCGCCCTGGTATGAGGATTCGGGGATAATAAAAGAAATCAGGGTATCTGATCAAATAACCTCCCTGGGAAATTTTATGTTTTATAACATGACTGAGGTGACGAATGTATCTCTTGGCGAGGGACTTGAAGCGATAGGACAGTCTGCTTTTGGAAAATGTACTTCACTTTCAGCGATAAGCATACCCTCAACGGTTAATACTTTGGGTATAAATGCTTTCACTGGCAGTTCAGAGCTTAGAAGGTTTATTTTTAACGGAGATGCACCGGCAGTTGACAGCCAGTTTACCAATACAAACTTGCTGACAATATGCTATCATTCTTCAAAAAAAGGCTGGGAGGAGTTCAAGGAGCTGAAAACCACATTGGGAGTATCAGAGTTTCCGCTTTTTGATGAACACACGGTATGGGAAGATCTTGATGCAGCCCCACTGTCTGACAAACTGGTCATCACGAATAAAACTGACAGCATAACCATAGGCAGTGAATATCAGCTTAATCTTGAGATCTCACCGCTGCTTGCCTCTGAATTTGAATGGGAGAGCAGCTGTCCTGAGGTGATACAGGTCTCAGGCAAGGGAGTGCTGACAGCGTATACCGAAGGGCTTTCACGAATTACAGTAAGGGCGAAGAATGATCCTGAGCTGGTGGATTCATTTATGGTAAGTTCATTTAACGGCGGCGGATCAAATGATCGGAAGGCAGAAATGGAGATAGCTGACGGAACTGAGAGCAGTAATATTTCCATGAATGATTATACAACGGCAAATGCAAATCGTCTGAGTTCATATCTTATAGAAAATGAAGACGGTACGCTCACAAGAATAGAAAATCTCAATGATGAAAACGTGCTTATTGGCACATATACAAAATCTCTTGATCTGATCAGTGAAAAGCTGATACCGGTACAGCTGGAGAAGTTCATAGGATTCTATCAGGGCAGTGATTATAATTTTATAGTATTTGGTCAGGACAATCCGGGTTATGAGAGTGATACAGAGGTTTTCCGAATCATACGCTACAACAAGGACTGGACTGAACCTGTTTCATGCGGAGTTAGTGATATAGCAACGAAGAGGCTGATCTATCATATGGCAAGAATTACTGAGAGCAGTGATTATCTTTATGTATATACCAGCCGTGAGAGCGGGCAGGGACATGAGCGAAACCTGCTGATGGTCATCGAAAAGGAAACCATGACCTTTAAGACATCTCAGATAAGCGGAGCGATAAATCACAGCTTCAACCAATTTATAGATACTGACGGAGAGTATGTTTACACAGCTGATCACGGAGATTATTCACCGAGAGCAGTAGAGGTTTATCGCTTTGCAGCAAATATGCTGAGCCGTCTGCAATACCGCAATACATCGGTACTGAAAATACTTGTTGAAAATCCAGATAACTACAATGAAACAGGAGTATCAGTAGGCGGATTTGAGGTATCTGATGACACAGCACTGACAGTAGGAAACAGTGTAGAGCAGATCGAAGGCGGTTCAACACGGGGGCAGAGGAATATATTCCTTTCCGTTCTTAATAAACAGCTGAGTGAAAACGAATTAATCTGGCTGACAGATTATACCGCTGAGGACGGAATAACACCCCGGACACCGTGTATAGTAAAAGTGAATACAAATCTATATCTAATAATGTGGGAGGAGCAGGAAACCGATGATCCCACACATATTTCCACGAAGATCGTAATGACAGATCAGTATGGCAGAAAGCTTTTTGAACCATATACAACAGATCTCAGGCTTTCGGACTGTCAGCCGGTGCTGTGCAGTGACGGGTATATACGTTGGTATGTTACAGACAATACAAAGCCGCAGATGTATAAGCTTGACCCATATTCACTTGAAGAGATAAAAACGAATCTTGTAGATATCAGCTTCAATGATGACACAGGCACGCTTACAATTTCAGGCAGGGGCATTATACCGGATTACAGTGATCTCAGCGAAAGACCCTGGAACGAATATGCGGATAAGATCAGGACGATAGTTTTCAGGGACAGTGTTTATACGATAGGGTCAGGTGCATTTGAGGAGCTTGAATCGCTGGAAAATGTATATTTTGAATCAGAAACCTACACCATAGGAAATAACGCTTTCAGGAATTGTCCGAAGCTAAAAAATGTGGTGCTGCCGGACAGTTTGTATTCATTAGGCTTGAATGTTTTCAGCGGTGATACAGCGCTTGATGTCATTATAGTGCCGGAGAGTTTAAATAATGCTGACAGCTGGGCATTTTACGGCAATCAGGCTGAAATATATTTTGTCGGAAGCGCAAACCGCTGGCTGGAGCTTACAAAGGAAATAAGCGATACGGCAAGAGAAGAAAAGGTAATTGTAATCGGTGCAGATAAAGGCAGCTGCGGAGAACAGGAATACTGGGCATATGATACGCAGACAAGAAAGCTGAGAATATTTGGCAGCGGAAGCATTGAAAGACATGAAAGCGGAGAATATCCGTGGAGTATTTATTCAGACAGGATAACTTCAATTGAACTGGCAGGGGAGCTGGAGAGCATACCTGAAAACGCCTTTGAAAACTGCACAAGACTGAGAAATATAGTTTTCAGTGAAAATATCAACATAATAGGTGCAGAAAGCTTTAAAGGCTGTATAAGAAACAGATTTGTGATAATTGACAGTACTGTTACGGGTATAGGAGCAGAAGCGTTTGGCTTTGACAGTGAAGGCAATAAGCTTGAAGATTTTGTGATCTATGGAAAGGAAGGTTCAGCAGCAGAAAAATACGCTGAGGAATATGGTATAAGATTTACAGCGATCAATGGCATTTGCGGTGATTCACTGGCATATGCTTATGATGAAGAAAATGGCAGACTGACCTTTTATGGCAGCGGAAAGATGTATGATTACGCTGAAAATGAAACACCGTGGGCTGAGCAGAGAGATTTGATAAAAACAGTTGTATTATCTGAGGAAATTACGAGGATAGGAAACAATGCTTTCCATAACGTTTCAGGTTTCAGCGAAATAACGATACCGCCGTCAGTGATTGAGATCGGTGAATATGCGTTTGAGAACACACTTGGCATTGAAAACATATATCTATTGTCAAGGGAAGTTACCGCAGAATATCACGCATTTTACAAGACCTACAGCAAGGCAAGAACTTTCTGGTTTGCCGGAGACGGTGAACAGTGGTACAGTTCAATGGGAGCGAACTGGAGAACCATAACCGGCACTGAGAATGAAACTGATGATAATCAGGCAGTATTTATCAACTATTCACCTGAGCCAGGAATTGAACCTGAACCATATGTTGAAGCTACTTCCACATCGACTACTACAACATCAACCACCGCCACATCGACCACAACTTCAACGTCAACCACCGCCACATCGACCA
>CAMNFW010000070.1 GCA_946537565.1 uncultured Ruminococcus sp.
GCTGCTGCTGATAGTATTGCTGATTGTTAGGCTGTTGCTGATAGTATTGCTGATTGTTAGGCTGCTGCTGATAATACTGCTGCTGATAATACTGCTGATTGTTAGGCTGCTGCTGATAGTATTGCTGATTGTTAGGCTGTTGCTGATAGTATTGCTGATTATTAGGCTGCTGCTGATAATTATTCGGCTTCTGATCGTTATTAGGCTGCTGACCTGAATTATTGAAGAAGATAGTCATGGTATCCTGATTATCGTTATTATTTTTCTTGTCAGACATTATATCCCTCCTAAAAGAAACCTGCATCGGGCGCTTGACCACGACGCAGGACTTTATCATTTAAGCTTTTTCAAATTAACTGCCAGATAGGTCAGACCTGTGCAGGCAAGATTATATATAGTCATAGCAGCAGCTGTCATGTAAAAATAATTGAACTCAAATGCCTTTGAAAGAATCAGCATCATACATAATCCCAGTCCGAGAAGTATCGAAACTGTCTGAACTATAAGTCCGATTGTGGCAGCAGAATGTACGACCTTTATGCCCAGCAGCAGCTGAGCCATTGAAGAAAATCTTCCGGTGCAGGCGATAGAAGCGCTGAGACGGATAGTCTTTTTAGTTTCTTCATCAAAATCCTCATGAAGCTTTTTAGGAATTACCCTTACCATATCAGCAGGAATGCCAAAGATTTCAGCGATCTTATCCGGAGTTATGCAGGGGTCAACGCTTTTGAGTATGAGGAATACTTTTTTCTTGCAGAGCTTGTTAGCCCATTCCTTAACTCTATTGTTGGCAGAAAGTTTGATACTGAACATAGCAGCGATATTTCCGGAGATCGAAAGGTACATTGGAACAGTGCCTTCCTCAAGATATTCAGCTTCCTGGTGACGGGAAGGAACACCTTCGATGTTATGATTCTCCATAAGCTCACGGCTGCCGAACAGCACACGCTTGTTGTTTATCCAGCCGCAGAGACCGGTGTTTTCCTCGTAGGAATAATTCTCGATATCATAAAGAACATTTTCTTTACCAGGGACGATCATCTCGCCGAAGATCTGATACATGATACTGCCGGCATGATGTGCAAGGCTTGCAGCTTCTAAGAGAGCTTCATCCAGCTTAGTATTGGAAAAGACCTTGATGCCCTCCATTTTTACAGTACCCTCCGGGAAGAGAGTTTCAGCTCCGAGAAGAACTGAATTTGCATCGTAAAGATCATCAACACTCTGATAGCCTAAGAGTATGCCTTTGTTTTTAAGGGTTATTTCTGAGATATTCTCCAGCGGAATATTTACGCAGAACGGAAGTCCGATACATGAGCTGGCGCATATAAGCATACTGAATATCGAGAAACCAAAAGTAACTGCATCAATTGAAGCCAAAGTTCCCATTCGGAAGAAAGTCAGGAACAGTGTGATCACCAGCGAGAAAATAAGACAAAGAGGAGCAGCTTTTCTGCAGTAGCTGTCGGTGATATCAGAAGAATAGGAATATCTCAGGAAGTCGGTGAGAAAATCGGTTTTCTTCATGGCAGCGAGTATGGGGAAATCGCCGAGAGTACCTCTTGTAAGTCTTTCAGCACGTTCCTCGTCACGGACATAAACAACACCATGCCGGTCAAATTCCTTGGAGATAAACTTAAAATTCCTGTCGGCACGCCTGATTATGAGGAGTTTGCCGATAGCATTGAATAGCAGTGACAGGATTCCCACAGGCATATAAATATGTATGGTCTCAGCCTTCGCCATATCCATACGGAAAAAAGCAGTAATAAGAGCAAGTATACAGGCTATAGCAGTTATACTTGTCATAGAATCGCCGTCAGCCTTAAAGGTGAAGAGGTTTTTTAAACCCTTGGTGATAACAGGGAGTGAGGAGAATACTGCTATTGCACCTAAAGCAAGATGCACAAGAAGATAAACTGCAATATGTTTTGTGGTGAGAAAATCGAGAATCGGCAGTCCGAACTGATTGAATACAGTGATGTAAATGCTGAGAAAAGCAGTAAGCGCAAGTATCACAACACGGGAAGTGATGATATATTTCAGTTCATAAATATCCCTGCCAACGTCTTCGACATCGCCGTAATAATTGAAGTCAACGATTCTCTTGGTACGTTTTTCCTTAGTTTTAGCCTCAGTGAATTCCTCGGTATCCTGAGTGATATGAACATCAAGGTCACTTTCGGTTACTTCTTGTTTCTGGCTAAGGTCGATGCTTGTGACCTCAGCTCTTGGAGCTGGCTGGACGGGTTTAGCCGCTTCAACAGCAGCAGGTGACGGAACAATATCCGTTATAAGCTTTCTTCCTTCCGGACTTTCAGCCTCACTGATGATAGCACTGCGGGTACGTTTTTTCTTTTTGATAGGGGCAGGCGAAAACATATACTCGCCGTTTGGAGTTTCTTTTTCGTAGGTCTGATCGGTTTTAATACGTTTGCCTTTTTTATTCTTTTTCTTTTTTTGTTTCTGGGCTTCCTTAGCACGGGTGGAATCAGTCATTGGACGGATCATAGGGATATCTCCGACGGAAGCTGATTCAGGTGAAGCAGCAGGAGGCTGAGGTTCAGACTGGATATTGCTGATACCTTCGGAGTTTACAACAGCGACTTTTTTGCGTGAAAGGTCGGTAGGCGGAAACTCATTAGCAGGTTCGGGATTCCGTTCAGCGTTATCGAAAAGTTCTTTTCGCTCATGGGAAGCCGGTCTTGGAGAAGTTGGGGTAGGGGGTGATAATTTAGTTGGGTCACTCATAGTGGAGTTAATGACTTTCTGAGCCTTCACCCTGTCAACGTGTGGAGAATTATCGTCTGAATCCGGAGAATATTCTGTGAGGATATCCTCCAGAGTAAATTTCTGGTCTGGCATATTATCCTCCTTAGTTGTTTGAAGCGCTGCGCTGACGAAGCACCTCATACATAAAGATGCCGGCAGCGACAGAAGCGTTAAGCGAATTTATTTTACCAAGCATTGGCAGCTTAACCATGAAATCACATTTTTTCTGGATAAGTCTGCTGATGCCGAAGCCTTCAGAGCCGATGACGAGAGCGCAGCTGCCTGTGAAATCAGTAGAGGTGTAGCTGGTTCCGGAAGCATCTGTGCCGTAGATCCAGACGCCGTTATCCTTAAGCTCATCAATAGCAGCGGCAAGGTTAGTAACTCTTGCGACGGGGACATAGCTAACAGCGCCGGCAGAAGTTTTATAGACAGTAGCATTAAGGCTGGCGCTGCGTCTTTTGGGAATAATTATACCGTCAGCGCCTGCTGTTTCAGCAGTACGGATAATAGCGCCGAGGTTATGAGGGTCTTCGATCTCGTCACAAATAATAATGAAAGGCTGAGTACCTTTATTTTTTGAGACTTGGAGAATATCGCTGAGAGAAACATATTCAGCGCAGGCACCAACAGCAACAACACCCTGATGTGAAGCACCGCCGGATAGCTGTGAGAGCTTTTTGTCCTGTGTATCCTTAACAACGATATCCTTTTCCTTTGCAAGGCGGCGGATAAGCTCCAGGCTTCCGCCGCTGCCGCATATATATATAGTATCAATATTAGCGCCTGATCTCAGCGCTTCGGTCACGGGATTTCTGCCGGCGATGATATTCTCGGCAGGATCCTGATTTTTCATATCCTTGTTCATACTGGTAGACCTCTGATTCTTTTGTTCTTATATCTGCATATCATTGCAATTTACTTGCAGTGACATGATACATCTCTATTATAACATTTTGCCATAGAAATTACAAGAGATTTACTGTGAAAAATCCTACCAGTCACCCAGTTATTTTCTGTATATTTTTATACCAAGCTGTGGCAAAGAATATTACAGAAAGGATATAGTAAGCAGCGCAATAAAGCAACGGAGGACCATCTGTGATAAAATAAGCAAGAGCATAAGAAGAAGGAATCTGTACAAGGCAAAGCTTCTGTAAGAGCAAATTTTTGAAGAAAATCAAAATCAAATTACGATGCAAGTGGCATCACAAAGTACCGGAGCATCATTTGTGATGTATGCGATCCGAAAGTAACAAATCACGTTGGGAGAGAGCGAGTTTACGAGCGGCAACATGAGCCCAAAAACGTGAGAAAAAAAGGTTTACTTTTGAGGGAAAGTGTGATATAATTAAAATGGAGAAAAATATATAAGTGCAGGTGAAAAATATGAACGGTCAGCCAAAGATCATCGGCGTTTGCCTATCGACTATTCATAATGAAGATAGATTTTATTTCATACAAGCTCTGAATCGCTATGCGGTTGACAATAACTATAGACTAATGGTGTTCAATTCATGCACAGATCTCTATGAACCCAATAATGCAAATAATATAGGAGAGGCAGCTGTTTTTAAGGCGATTCCTTATCATCTGCTCGATGCAATGATCCTGCTCCCATATTTCATTTTTGATAAAGATATTGTAGATGAGGTTTCAGAACAGTGTAAAAAACACGATATACCTGTATTTTCACTGGATAAGGAGCTTGAAGGCTGTATCAACCTTTCCTTTACTTATTCCGATGCCTTTGGGGAATTGTGCCGTCATGTAATCAATGATCACGGCGCAAAAAATATATATATGATAGGCGGAGTTAAGGGAAATGTTTTTTCTGAGGAACGTATAAACGCTTTTTGTAAAGTTATGGAAGAGAGCGGTATCTCCCCTGAAAATACAAAGATCGGCTACGGCAATTTCTGGGAGTCCCCTACAAATATGCTGCTCGATCAGTGGTTCATCAAAGAGAAACTCCCAGTTCCAGATGCCATTATCTGTTCCAATGATATCATGGCTATTACCGCAAGCACTTACCTTCAGAAAATGGGCTGCAATATCCCCGAAGACTGCATAATCACCGGATTTGACGGTATAATGCAGGCTGAATACCACATTCCCCATATCACTACCTGTAAGCAGGATTATGATAAAATGGGAAGGCTGATAATTGACCTCCTTGAAAAATATTATCAGGGTGAAAAGCTTGAAAAGAGCTATGAGGTGGGATTCTTCTTGAGAAAATCTCAGTCCTGCGGCTGTAAACCAATAGATACCCACAATGTCAATCAGGCTATTCATGATATCATTGACAGGTTTAAGCATTCTCAGCAGCGTCAGACTATGATGTGCAGCCTTCAATCTACTATTTCAAAAATGAACGATATAACCGAACTTCCGCATATCCTCATAGATAAATTCCTGCTGCACACCTGCATTTTTGCTTTGAATTATGATATATTCTCAGCTCCTGATTTCGGCAGCCACCGCAAAGGTGACAACGCTTACTGCAATAAGATAAATATTCTGTATCAGAAATGTTTCTGGACAGAATATGGCTCCTGTACTATTTCCCGTGAACAGTTTGTGCCTGATCTTAGTCTTCTCACAAAAAGACCAGAGCCGATCATAGTCTGCTGTCTGCATTTTCTGGATATGGTATTGGGTTACAACGTGTTTCAGCCGGAAATAAATTTTGATGAATACGAAAGAATGCACACATTTATGAGTGCCATAAACTCTGCCCTGGGAAATTTCCATAGCAGAATTCAGATCAAGTCTATCAACACTCAGCTGCTTTCTGCAATAAATGAGCTTAAGCATCTGTCAGATCATGAGTACATGACCGGACTGCTGAACCGCCGTGGTTTTTACACAGAGTATAATGAAATGCTTGAAAGATCATCTGGCAATGGAATGGAAGCTGTACTTATATCAGCTGACCTGGACGGGCTGAAATATATCAACGATAATTTCGGCCACGTTGAAGGTGACAACGCTATTATTACTGTAGGAAAGGCACTTGTCAGCAGTTCACTGTACAATGAGGTCTGCGCTCGTTTTGGCGGCGATGAGTTCTGTGCAGCAGCGGTTATTCCGGCAAAGGAGACAGAAAACTATTTCTCACGCTTCAAGGAGCGGTTTTACAGTTTTCTGGCAGATTACAATGAAGTATCCGGAAAGGACTATATCGTAGAAGCAAGCATTGGATATTACTCTGTTCCGGCATCTCCGGACATCAATTTTGATGAGCTGATAAAGGCTGCCGACGATCATATGTATGAGGACAAAATTAAACGCAAAAAGGACAGGAAAAAATAATATGAACATTTACTCAAACGAAACATCAGACGTTAAAAAGCCTCACAAAAAGAAACGGCTGATAATTCTGTCTATTTCCGCTGTTATTATAGTTCTGCTTTATATATGGGGATTTCTCATGGAAACAGTAGGCTATGAAGTAAGTACGGATAAGCTTAGTGAAAATGTCAGGATAGTTTTTATATCCGATCTTCACAATTGTTTTTTTGGCGGGTTCGATCAGTCGGGTATAATGGACGAGATAGATAAACAGCAGCCGGATATAGTTTTGTTTGGCGGAGATGTGATAGACTTCAAGGGCGGAACTAAATATTCTCTGAGGTTAATGAAAATGGTGGAGGAGAAGTATCCCTGTGCCTATGCCTGCGGAAATCATGAAATGATGAGAAGTGACTATGAAGAGTTCTTCTCTGAAGTGGAAAAGCTGGGGATACCCATCGTTCACGGCACTTACACTGAGCTTAATGTTAAAGAGCAGAAGATAAGGGTTTATGGCATTGCAGATGCTGATGAATATGGTTTTGGCGGTACACAGCTGGAAAACTGCTATTCGACTCTGGACAACGGTTACTATAATATTCTCCTGGCTCATCAGCCGGAGCAGTACAGAAAAGACATGGCGCTTGACCCGGAATACAGTTATCTGAAAAAAAATGGTGACGAGCATTTTGACCTTATTCTGTCAGGTCATGCTCACGGCGGACAGTGGAGGATCCCATATATTCTTGATCAGGGGCTTTATGCGCCTGATCAGGGACTTTTTCCGGAGCGGACTACAGGTATGTATACTCATGGAGATACAACTCAGATCGTAAGCCGTGGTCTGGCTAAGCCATTGAGAATGATATTCATACCAAGAATATTCAATCGTCCGGAGCTGACAGTAGTTGATCTGGAAGCAGAATAAGAATATTATACTGCGTAACATTTCCCCTTAAATGCGAGAACTTCAGAATCCTAATAAAATAAAAAACCGGAAGCAATTCACTGTGAAACTGCTTCCGGTAATTTTTTTGTATCGGAGCCGGAGTTTAAGCCTTCCGCTCCTGACCATGACCGCAATTATTAATAATTACTGGTCTATTTTATCCTTTTCAACTACACCCTTTAAGCCGGCTGCAAGACCTGCAAGACCCTGTAACTCACTGGGAATAATGATTTTAGTAGCTTTGCCGTCAGCAGCCTTAGCGAAGGCTTCGAGGGATTTAAGCTGGATAACATTATCGCTGGGATTAGCAGCATTGAGCTTTACAAGGCTGTTAGCGAGAGCCTGCTGAACCATTTCAATAGCCTGAGCTTCACCGGTAGCTTCCAGTATCTTCTGTTCCTTGACAGCGTCAGCACGAAGGATCATAGCCTGCTTTTCAGCCTCAGCTTCGAGTATTTGAGCTTCCTTCTTAGCCTGGGCACGGAGTATCTGAGATTCCTTTTCACCTTCAGCGACCAGGATCTGGGACTTTTTGTCACCCTCAGCCTGGAGGATCTTTTCACGTCTTTCACGCTCAGCCTTCATCTGCTTTTCCATTGCGTCCTGAATCTCACGAGGAGGCAGGATATTCTTAAGCTCAACACGGTTTACCTTGATACCCCAGCGGTCAGTAGCCTGGTCGAGGATAGAGGTGATCTTTGTATTGATAACATCTCTTGAAGTGAGAGTAGCATCGAGTTCCAGTTCACCGATGATGTTACGAAGAGTAGTAGCAGAAAGGTTCTCAATAGCTGAGAGAGGCTTTTCAACACCGTAGATGTACTGTTTAGCATCAGTGATCTGATAGAAAACAACAGTGTCTATCTGCATAGTAACGTTATCCTTTGTGATAACCGGCTGAGGTTTGAAGTCAACGACTTTTTCTTTAAGTGAAACCTTTCCTGCGACTCTGTCAACAAAAGGCAGCAGGATATGAACGCCGGTCTGCCACTCAGCATAGAATGAACCGAAACGTTCAATGATGAAAACATGTGCCTGAGGAACGATCCTGAAGCATCTGATGATAACGATAATGAGGAAAATAATAACAGCTAAAATGATGATTCCTAAGTTATTCATAATAATATACCTCCGATAATAGCGTTTGTACTCTGAGTATATGTATTAAGAGTACAGGTGATAATTGTTAAGATTCAAGCTCTACAGTGAGCTTTGTACCGTTTATGGCTTTTACAATGACAACGCTGCCTTTTGGAATAAAGCTTCCGTCAGCAGAGAGTGCGCTCCAGTCTACCCCGTCAAGAGTCACACGTCCGGTATCGTTGTCAAGGTCAATGTCTTCAATGACCTTAGCCTTTTTGTTGATCTCTCTGCCCACATTTGTGTCAAGGTGTTTACGGTCACGCCATTTTTTCATCAAAGGCCAGGTCAGTGCCAGAAAAACTATAGATGACGCTATAAATATACCCAGCTGTCCTGTGATCGGTATATTAAAGAAGTAAACACAAAACATGGTGACAAGTGAAGCTGCTGCAAGCCAGATCGAGACCAGCTGTATCGTGAAGATCTCAACTATCACGAACAAGATCACGAGAATTGCCCAGAACAGAACATCCATGTGATATCCCCCTTTCTGTAATAGTAAATGTAGTAATCTGCGATAAAAGTGCTTTACCGAAGAAGTAATCCCTACTGTTGATATTATAGCATGATTTTTTATATTTGGCAATAACATTTTTATATATAATTCTATACATAAAAATATACAGTTAAAAAAATATCATTTTCCGTTAATGTATACAAAGGCAGAAGGGCATCAAAAAACTTTATTGTGATATATTACAGCTTAAGCCTTAATATTTCATTGTATGCCATTAAGAATGGTGCAATTCCTTTTGCATCGTTTTCAACTATCCTTTCGCTTAGATAGTATTCAGCTGAGCCGTCACGGTTTTGGCTTCCGCCGAGTCCGCCCATAAGACAGATATTATGCAGAACTGGAATACCATCCTGTTCGTGAGTTATAAAATTCCGGCATACTGCTTCGACAGCCTTGAAACCATTTTCAGCCTCAAGGACATCTGCACTGCCCAGGCGATAGGCTTTCATTGCAGCGTATGCAAAAAGGAGAGTGCCGCTGGTCTCAGGATAATTGTTTTC
>CAMNFW010000071.1 GCA_946537565.1 uncultured Ruminococcus sp.
CCTTAATACCGACAGCATCTTCGATGTACAGGTAAAGCGTCTCCACGAATATAAGAGACAGCACCTGAATGTAATGAACATTCTCGCTGATTACGCTTATCTCCTGAATAACCCCGACGCTGACTTCACTCCCAAGACCTATATCTTCGCTGCTAAGGCTGCTCCCGGTTATTATCTCGCTAAACAGATCATCAAGCTCATCTGGGCTATCTCTGAGGAGATCAGAAAGAATCCAAGGATCAGCCAGAAGCTTCAGGTCGTTTTCCTCGAAAATTACAGCGTTACCCTTTCTGAGATCCTTATGCCTGCTGCTGATATCTCCGAGCAGATCTCCACTGCCGGTACAGAAGCTTCCGGTACAGGCTGTATGAAGCTCATGCTCAACGGCGCTGTTACCATCGGTACCCTCGACGGTGCTAACATCGAGATCAGAGAGGCTTGCGGTGAGGATAACATCGTTATCTTCGGCATGACAACTCCTGAGGTCAACGAGCTTAAGGCAAGAGGCTATCACCCCAATGATTACTTCAATAACGACGGTCGTATCCATGAAGCTATTGAGCGTATGTATCACGGGATCAACGGCTGCACCTTCAATGATGTGGCTAATTCCCTTAAGGACCGTGATCCTTACATGGTTCTCGCTGATTTCGACAGCTATAGAAATGCTCAGGCTTATGCTACCCAGTGCTACAACGATACCCTTAAGTGGGCTAAGATGTCTCTGAATAATATCGCCGGCGCCGGAATCTTCTCAGCAGACCGTGCTGTTACAGAGTATGCTGACAACATCTGGCATCTCAGATAAAAAATAATTACAAATAATGGGGACGTAAAATGATCCGTCCCCATTTTGCGGATAAATACTGATAGGCAGTATATCAATTGTAACTATTACATGGAGTGGATCAACTTATGAAACCTATTTACGATACATGGAATTTAGGCTATAAATCAATTTTCGGTGCCCTGCGCCAGAACGAGACCTGCCGTTTCTCCATAAGGCTGGATAAGGATATAACCCCGGATTTTCCGCCGGTGCTTGTGCTTTTCAGAACCGGATTCAAGGAGAGATTCATACCTATGCACGTCTCTGCCCAGGAAGAGGACTGCTTCGTCTATTCCTGCGATTATACCGCAAGATACAGCGATGTTCACTATTACTACTTCTCCTATACCTCCGGCGGCATCAGACATTATATCAAAAAAGTAAACTGCCATGAGGGCGGTCTTGAAGAAGGTGAGCTTTTCCAGCTTACCGTTTACTCCAGCAGCTATGAGACTCCGGATTTTCTCAAAGGCGGTGTTATGTACCAGATCTTCCCGGACCGTTTCTGCAAAAGCGGAAAGCCAAAGGAAAATATCCCCGACGGCAGAGTTCTCCGTGAGGACTGGGGCGGCACTCCCTACTATAAACCCGACTACAAAGGTCATGTCTGGAACAACGACTATTTCGGCGGAGATTTTGCCGGTATCCAGTCAAAGCTTCAGTATCTGGAGGATCTGGGCGTTACCTGTATATATCTCAACCCTATTTTTGAATCCCATGAGAATCACAGATACAATACCGCAAACTATATGAAGGCTGACCCGCTGCTCGGTACCAACGATGAATTCGAGGAACTGTGCAAGGAAGCTGAAAAGCATGGTATATCAGTAATTCTTGACGGCGTATTCTCCCACACAGGTGCGGACAGCGTTTATTTCAATAAAAACGGAAGATATCCTGAGCCCGGCGCTTATCAGTCCAAGGACAGCAAATACTACGACTGGTACAGCTTTATAAACTATCCTAATGAATATGAGGCATGGTGGGGTATTGATACTCTCCCCAATGTCAACGAGAATAATGAGGAATATACTGAGTTCATCTGCGGTGACGATGGCGTGCTTCATTATTGGCTCTCTAAAGGCGCTGCCGGCTACAGACTTGACGTTGCTGATGAACTGCCTGACCTTTTCCTGAATAATCTCCGCAAATCTGTAAAAAGCTACGACAAAGAGAAAATCATTATCGGTGAAGTCTGGGAGGACGCTTCCAACAAGGAAAGCTACGGCATCAAACGCCGTTATCTGCTGGGCGATCAGCTGGATTCAGTTATGAACTATCCTTTCCGTGAAGCTATAATCAACTTCGTAAAAGGCGGAAATCCGAGAGATTTTATATATTCAGTAATGACCATTCTTGAGCATTATCCGAAGCCGACTATCGACGTGCTGATGAATTTTGTCTCGACCCACGATATCGAACGTGCTATAAACCGTCTTGGCGGCGACTACTGCGATGACAAGAGCAAGGACTGGATGGCTGAACGCTGGCTTTCCCAAGATCAGTACAATCACGGAAAAAATCTTCTTAAAGCTGCAATGGCTTTGCAATTTTTCCTGCCAGGCGTTCCAAGCATTTATTACGGCGATGAAGCCGGTCTGCAAGGTTACAAAGACCCCTTCAACCGCCGCTGTTACCCTTGGGGTCATGAGGACAAGGAGCTTATTGAATATGTAAGTGAACTCAGCCGTGTAAGAAAATCTATTCCGAATATGAAGAATGGAAGAACTTACTTCGTACTCAATGACCGTCAGCTGATAGATGAGCGTGTTATTGCCTTCACCCGTCAGGGCGAGAAGATCGACTATATCATCTTCATCAACAGAAGCGGCGATACAGTCCGTCTTGACAACCTTGATTCAATACTTGACAGATTTGCTGATTTTGCTCACTTCTACGGTGATTATGAAGATAACTCCGTCACCGTCCAGCCATATGGCTACACTATCATCTCAGCTAAATTCTTAGGCTGATCTCCAAAGATGACATTCATGCAGAAAAAATACTCCCGGTCAAAGCGTATGACCGGGAGTTTCTTTATCATAAGATCTGTTATTCTATCTCAGGCAGACTTTCAAGAACCTTTGCGTCCAGCTTCTGGATAGCAAGGGCATCTTTAGGAGTTACACCGTCGCCGGGATTATAGCAGTCAGCGTTTATAAGAGCCTGACCTTTAAGTCCGTATTTATCGTTAAGTGCAACGTGCTGAAGAATTGCAACTGCGTCTGCAACGGAAACCTTTCCGTCCATATTGGAGTCGCCGCACTCTTCGCTCAGCTCTCCTGTGGAAGATTCAACAGTTGTGGTGGTAGTAGTAACAACAGTTGTTGTGGAAGTGCCTGTGGTGGTTACTTTTGTAGTCGTTGAAACCTCCTGCTCCTCACGGTCACCAACTACACCATAATATGCAGGCTTAGCCTGATAATTCTCATCAAAGAGAAGAGGCAGTCTGTTTGCTCTCCAGCTCTGATCGTCGGTAACTCCCCAGAATACAACAGCTGAGATGCTGTCGCTGTACTTTACGATAGCGTCCATTATTCCCTGATAGTATTCCTTCTGGTAGTCTACATACTTAGTAGGATCATTCTGATCAACAGTAGCATCCAGCTCGGTGATCTGTATGTCAAGACCTGTTGCAGCGTACTTTGCAAGAGCCTTGTCGTACATTTCAACAGTCGGGAAAGCAGAAGTGAGCTTATCTCTTGCATCGAGGTGAGACTGTAAGCCGATACCGTCAAGGACACCTTTAGCGTTGAGATCCTTAGCCATTTCTATGATAGTATCAATTTTGCCCATATACTCGTTGTAGTCATTGTAGTAGAGCTTGCAGCCCTCAGGAGCGTACTTTCTTGCAAAGGTGAAAGCCGGCTCGATGAAGGAGTTGTCACCGAAAACCTTTACCCATGCTGACTTTTCAGAGCCGGACTGTCCCTGCTCACCGGGATCACGGGGTTTTCCGTCATTAGTCCAGGCTTCGTTTACAACGTCACAGGCATAGAAATCCACATCAGGATAAAGAGCAGTCAGCTCAGTGAAATAAGCCTTGATATAATTTTCCATACGCTGGAGCATTTTTTCCTTAGATACAAAGTCACCGTCATCTGCATATCCCTCCTTGAAGAACCAGTCAGGGGTCTGGCTGTGCCAAACAAGGGTATGAACTCTTACGGGGATATTATTCTTCTGGCAGTAATTAAGGAAAGGCTTTGCAGCTGCAAATGAAACCTGCGGAACTGTATCGTCACCGGTCTCCTCATAGTAAGCCTGACAAGCAGCCTTATTAAGAACTGAATCCGGCTTCATCTCGTTGCCTGCGGTAAGGCTGCCGCTGAAATGCTTCTCCACCAGTGCCATGAAGGATTTTGATGAAAGATTTGAAGGCATTATAGCTGTGCCTATCTTGAACTTGTCAGCAAAGACCTTGCTGATAGCCGGGATATCGTCCTGAATCGGAATTACAGGAACCTCTGTAACGCTGAAATCGTCGATAAAGATATCATTCTGACCGCCTTCGACGTATACAAAAACGTTGGACATTTCATCGGTAAAGCTGACCTTAAGGTTTTCAACAGTATACCAGTCGCTGGTGTTGATATTCTGGATAAGGTTGCTGTAGTGGGTTTTTCCGTCGGAGTCATCATACTGGAAGCTTATTGTACCGCTGGTGTAATATCTTGCCTTGAACTTAAAGCTGATATAATACTCAGTATAAGGCGCACATTTTTCGTCCAGTCTGAAAGCCGGGCCATTCCAGTCCTTGGAGCGTCCGCTGGCAAGGAGAGCAGTTGAGCCGGAAACAGCGTCATCAGTAGTGGAAGATATGACAGTTGTGTCATTTTCGCCTCTGTTGGTGAAAGCAGAAACATCGCCGTCCTCGAAGTCAGTGGAGTAGATCACCTTTGCATCAGCCTGCGTATCAGCTGCAACTACCGGCATATAGCCTAAAACTGCCGAGCAGGACATTGCACCGCAAAGAATAGCTGCTGCCAGTTTTTTTGATCTGTTTTTCTTCATGATTGATCAATCCCTTCATAGAATTTTTTTCTGCAAGCAGGTACCCGCCATAAAAAGTACCCTGGTGCTGGTTATATTCTACCACAAGTATTTTATTTTGTCAATATTACACTAAGAAAGTCCGCAATATTTGGTTTGAAGAAACATCTGACCGCATTTTTTGAGGTAAAAAGAGAACGCCCCCCGAAGGGAGCGCTCACTTGAGAGTTATATAGAGAGTTATTGGGTGTCGGATTTATCAGAACTCGATCTGATCAATGACCTTGCGGAGTGCAGCAGCACTTGCCTGGAGCTTTTCAACTTCGTCATCAGTCATTGTAGGAGTTACCTCACGCTCGATGCCGTGGCTGCCGATAACAGCAGGAAGGCTGAGACAGATATCATTGATGCCATATTTATCATTTATAAGGTATGATACAGTCATGATATTTTTAGCATCACGAAGGATATTGTCGCAGATTTTGTTAACCGTAAGGGCAATAGCATAGAAAGTAGCGCCCTTTCTCTTGATGACCTCAGAGCCAGCCTTGCGGACTTCTTCGATGATCTCTTCCTTGTCGATATCAACATGATCCTGAGCCTTGCAGTATTCGTCAACGCCCTCACCGGCAATATTTGTAAGTGACCAGGGGATCATTGAGGTGTCGCCGTGTTCACCGAGAACGTAAGCGTGAATGCTGCTGGGGCTGAGACCTGTATGATCTGCAACGCTTGAACGAAGACGTGAAGTGTCGAGAGCAGTGCCTGAACCAATTACCTGATTCGGCTTGAGATCAGTACACTTAAGGATAGTATATGTAATAATGTCAACGGGATTGCTGACTACAACGTAAATCGCATCCGGAGAAGCCTTAGCTACCTGAGGCATAACGTTTTTGATTATATTTACATTTGCCTGAGCCAGGTCAAGTCTGGTCTGTCCGGGTTTGCGGGCAAGACCGAGAGTGACTACGATGATATCAGAGCCGGCAGCGTCCTCATAAGTTCCGTCAATAACTTCAACGTTATGGCTGAAAGAAACGCCCTGTCTTATATCCATAGCCTCACCCTTAGCTTTTTCCTTGTTGATGTCGATGAGAACAACGTCAGAGCAGGTTCCGGAAACAGCGAATGTATATGCAATAGTAGCGCCGACATTTCCGGCACCGATAATAGTAATTTTAGTACCGCCTTTTTTCTCTCCCATAACAGTTACCTCCGAATATATTTCTTGATAAAGAGCGAAAAAATTCCTTTACATTTATTATATCATAAACATAAAAAATATCAAGCAAAATCAGTTATTTTTCCGGCAAAATCGTAATATCGTACAAAATTGACAGCTCTTTATCAATCTTTTTGCACTCCGGACTGTCCATAGCCTTCAAAAACAGTTTTCAGATTTTTTTCATATAATATTCCGGAGCGGTATAATTCCGCTTTAAATGCCGATAATAAAGACACGCAGAGAAATATCTGTGAAACTTTAAGGAGATAAATGCTATGTCAGTCAGAAGAGGAGAAATATACTATGCAGACCTCAGTCCTGTGGTAGGTTCTGAGCAGGGCGGAGTAAGACCGGTACTTATCGTTCAGAATGACGTTGGGAACAGACACAGTCCAACTGTCATTGCCGCAGCTATCACCAGCCAGAAGGATAAGACCCGTCTGCCTACTCATATCAAGGTACAGGCAGAGACCTGCGGTCTCGCTAAAGACAGCATCGTGCTGCTGGAGCAAATTCGTACAATAGATAAAAAACGTCTTAAGGACAAAATGGGCGAGCTGGACATTCCGTCAATGAATAAGGTGAACACAGCCCTGCAAATAAGCTTCGGGCTTGAAGCCTGATCCAGGCGGTTTCACTCACCGTGACAAAAAGCATGGGGGAAACTTTCACTAAAATAGCTTCCCCCACAAAAATTATCATCAGTCTTTTTACTGCACAGCTCAGATATTCACTGCTGTTTCCAGAGCAATTTCCATCATGTCACGGAATGTGGTCTGACGCTCTTCAGCAGTTGTAGACAGACCCTTAAGCGGACAGTCTGAAACCGTGAGTATACATAAAGCGTTTTTACCTGCTCTTGCAGCGTTCATATAAAGAGCAGCCGCTTCCATTTCAATGCCTAAAACGTCCATTTTTTGCCACTGTGCAAGGCTGTCAGCATCGTCATAGAAGGTGTCGCTGGAGAATATATTTCCAACGTGGAAGGTGATTCCCTTCTCTTCCGCCGCCCTGACAGCCGCTGAAAGCAGCTTCCATGAAGCGGTGGGCGCATAGGTGCCCGGCAGATTATACTGGCTGGCATAGGCTGAGTTTGTGCTGGCGCTCATGCCGATGATAACATCTCTCAGCTGAACAGGATCTGCAACTGCACCTGCTGTTCCGACACGGATAATATTTTCAGCTTCATACTCATTGTAGAGTTCCCATGAGTAAATACCTATGGACGGCATTCCCATTCCGCTGCCCTGCACTGAGACCGGCACGCCCTTGTAAGTACCGGTATATCCCAGCATACCTCTGACCTCATTGTAGCAGACCGGTGAGGTGAGATAATTCTCAGCAATGAATTTTGCTCTTAGAGGATCCCCCGGCATCAGGACTGTTTTTGCAATATCGCCTTTTTTAGCATTATTGTGGGGTGTTGACATATGAAAACCTCCTTTTAATATTTTCAGCTGCGCCTTAGCAGCTTCTTGACTGTTGTGAGAAGCGCCTGATAATTCAGCGCAAGGATAACTCCAAACAGCACCACTGCCCAGAAGCCCCAGAGCTTCGGTGATGCTATCATTACCCAGCACTCCACCAGCAATAGTCCGGTGTTGAGCAGCGAACGTCCTGCGCTGAACCTGAACGGCACATAATATCTTGCGTCAATAATTCTTGCCCAGAAGCATATATAATAGCTGAGGAAGGTAGCTATGGACGCACCCTGAACTCCCCATTCCGGTATAAGACAGATGTTCAGTATTATATTGACTGCACAGGCAACGAAGCTTGTCCAGAAGGAATTTTTTGTGTGCTTGGTGGCAGTGTAGATGCTGCTGAGGAACTGATCAAGACAGGTGAAAATTACCGCAGCTATCAGCACCGGAACGTACATATATACAGTTTTGTATTCATCATAAGTGCTGGAATTTGCAATAATACTGCTGATAGGTCTTACCAGCATTATAACTCCTGCGCCGGCAATAAACAGCATAGCTTCATAGGCTGAATAGACTTTTTCATAAAAATCACTGCGGTCAGCGGATTCGTTTTCAGTTATGGCTGACATATTCCATGCCTGGAAAAAAATTGTGGAAACTACGGAAATAAGGCTCGGCACACGGTTTGCAACACCGTAAAGTCCGGCAGCAGCAGTTCCAAGCTCTGCCCTTGTGCTGTGCATTTCCCGTATGAACAGACGGTCGGAAAGACCGGTTATAGTCCACATTATGATAGTCGGCATAAGCGGAAGTGCAAATCTCAGCATACTTTTTGCAAGCTTGGGACTGTAGCAGCTGATGCTGAAATATTTTTTAAGTCCCGCAACAGTGAAGAGGAACAGTGCTGAGCAAAGGTCTGAAAGAATGACCGAGATCATCCAGCCCTTTACGCCCATGTGCATATGTGAAATAAATATCAGATTGAATATTACAAGGGTCAGAGTCGAAAGTATCCCGTCCAGCGAAAACAGCTTCACCATGTCCCTCGCCCGGACAAACTGGGCACAGAGATTTTTCAGCGAGGACGTGCATATATATATTATCATCATTATCGTAAAGCCTTTGAGAAAGCCCAATGCCGGCACAAACCGAAGTATCGGCACTATCAGCACTATTGCTCCAAAGCCTGCGAAATTCATAAGTGCAGCTGTCGAAAAGATCTCACGCTTATCATATTTATCGTCAAGACCGTAACGGATTATAGCCTCAGCAATGGAAAGGAATATCGGCAGAAGAAACAATGCTGTTGTCTCCAGCATATCCTTGTCGCTCATTCCTGTAGGGGAAATATGTTTTGTATAAAGATTTGTCAGAAGCAGCGAAAGGATCTTCGACCCGAAGCTTCCAATAGCAAATATAACTGTATTTAATGCCAGCTTTTTGTATTTATTCATTATTTTGGTTCACGCTCCACGTTCAGAGGTCAGGATTCAGAAACAAAACTAAAATCGTTTCTCTCTTTCTTATGACTACTATTATATCACATAAAAATACTTTTGTCATTATTTTATAAAAAAATCTTTCTTGAAATATTGCTCCGGATAGTGTATAATACTATTTAGATAATATCGAAAAGGAGGATAAGCACTTGCCAAGATTTTTTACCAACGAGATAAA
>CAMNFW010000072.1 GCA_946537565.1 uncultured Ruminococcus sp.
TGGACGGTCAAAGATATCGTCCAGCTGTAATTGTATAAAGGAGAGTTAATTATGTTGTTTGTATGTTATCCCAGATGCACGACCTGTAAAAAAGCACAGAAATGGCTTGATGACAATGGTATACAATATGAGATCAGAGATATAAAAACTGCCAATCCAACAGGTGAGGAGCTTGAAGTATGGCTGAAAAAAAGCGGACTTCCGCTGAAAAGATTCTTTAACACCAGCGGTCAGCTTTACCGTTCAATGGAGCTGAAGGATAAACTCCCTGAAATGAGTGATGAAGAGCAGATAAAACTTTTATCTCAGGACGGAATGCTGGTAAAAAGACCTCTTCTCATCACTGACAATAAAGTCTATGTTGGCTTTAAAGAAAATGAATGGGAAGAAATTAAAGGCTGATAAATGTATATCAGAGCAGGGGAGTACTGCTCTGATTTTTTATTATAGCCAGATCTCAGCTTTTAAATAATACTACTTCCTTTTCTTATTTATCTCAGCCAGCGGATTACTTTCAACAGCGCTGCGGACATTGTCTTCATTCAGATGTGTATATATCTCGGTTGTAGATACACTGGCATGACCCAGCAATTCTTTAAGTGTTAGAACATCAGCGTCACCATACTGATACATAAGAGTTGCAGCAGTGTGGCGGAGCTTATGAGTTGTGATGCCCTTGCCGTCAAGTCCAGCAGCCCTAAGTGTATCCTCAACGATCTGCTGAACACGCCGCTTGGATATGCGTTTATTCTGATTGCTTATAAAAAGAGCAGGTTCATTTTTAGCCTTTTCATTGGAATTTCTGATAGTTAAATATTTATTCAGTGAATCAACACAAGCTGCATTTAAATATACAGTTCGCTGTTTATTTCCTTTACCTGTAACAATTAAAAGGTTTTCCGTAAAATCTATATCTCGTATATTAATTCCAACAAGCTCACTTAGACGCATTCCGCAATTTAGAAACAACGTTATAATGCAATAATCACGCACTGAATCTCTGGAGTCTGAGGTTTCCAAAAGCTTAAGGCTGTCTTTAAGTGAAAGATACTTGGGACGGCTTTTTTTTGGAGTAGAAACATCGAGATCTTTTGTCGGATCATTATCAATGATGCCAACTGCCTTATTGAGATATCTGAAAAAGCTGCGAAGTGATGAAATCTTACGATATCTTGCTTTGTCAGCATTTTTTCTTTCGTCATAAGTATAGTATAGATAATTATAGATATCAGATACTGAAATCTTTTTCAGATCCTGGTCAGTCATACTTGAAATATCAACCTCGTCAATTTCCTTATCTGAATCATTCTTGATCATGCAGATATATTTTAAAAATAATCTTGTGTCAAGGTAATATTCCTGAATTGTGCGCTCAGACAGCATTTTAACGACTTTAAGATGTATAATATAATTATTCAGGAATTCCGGATTATCAGGTGTATTATAATTTTTCATTATTATCCCTTCCCAAAGTTGCACCAAACTTTTATTTGGTGCAACTTTATACAGCATTTTCTATAATAGAATTATATCACTTTTCCCCTGGTTTTTCAAGCTTTGTTTTCAGATATAAAACTGCCCCAGGTGTACCCCAGGGCTTATAATCTAATTCATCAGCATATAATCTATAATCGAATCGCTGTCACTGAGATCATGGACGTACAAGTTACAGTTTTTTTTCATTTTCTCTGTATTATGTTCACTGGTTTTATCGTAAACGCCAACTGTTATAAACCCAGCTTTAACAGCAGTTTCTGCTGCATACAGCATATCTTCAAAGACAATGATTTCATTTGGTTTTGCTTTGAGTATTTCTGCACATCTTAGATAAATATCCGGTTTGGTCTTTCCTGAACCGATCTCTTCACAGGTTACTATATCTAAAAATAATTTTCTGATATCAAGACGATCAAAAGCTGCTGAAATATGTTTTTTATTACTCGACGTTGCAACTATCATTGGTATCTTAAGCTTTGCCATTTTTTTTAGAAACTCTGCTATACCTGGTTTTAGCAGCGCACGGTTATAATAAAAATCCTCAACAATACCAAGTACACCTGATTTAATAGTTTCCGCAGAGATATTAAGATGATATAGTTTCTTTATATAATCCGAACCTTCGTCCAGGCTCATTTCTTCCATATCTTTTGCTAACGAACTGTCTGCATTTATGTTTAATTGTTTTAAATAATCTATGACAGCTTTTTCCCAGATAAACATTGAATCCAGTAATGTACCGTCAACATCAAAAATTGAACCCTTGATCATTTTATCCTCTTTAGTTTTTTCAGGTATTCTTTTTTCTCATTACAAATGCGATAGCTTTCCCCTGCCTTCTGGATAGTTTTATTATGAGTCCACACGTCAAGCTCATTTCTCTCTAAAACTTTTATTGTTGATTCATACTGCTTAGCGAGTGCTGTTGCTAAATACCAAGCTCTCATCATATTTATGTAATACTTATCAGACACTATATCTGCCACGATCTTAAGATACTCTGGCTTAAAATTGTCATCAAGATAGAATTTCATGAGCATTCCAATTCCAAACCTTACAGTATAAGTTTTGTCAGATTTTATCCATTCAAGTATACTATCGATCAGTCTATCATTATGCTTTGCAAAAGACTTTGGAAGCAGCTGGTCACAAGTTGCCCAGTTGTCAATATATGGCAGAAATAATTCAGTTTCTTTTATGGCAGCATCATAGTCTTTGATCAATGATATCAGAAACGCATGAAGCTGATATTCATCGAAGTATTCATGAGGCAGAGTCTTCATAAACAACTCTGCTTCATGAGTACCGAATATTTCTTTAGCATACTTTTTCAAGTCAGGAGTACGCACACCTATCATTTTTTCTGCTGACATTCCTGGAATAAGCTTAGCTTGAAAGTCACGATATTTTATATCCTGCATCTCAAACAATTTCCTTTTGATATTTATATTATTCTCCATAATTTATTGTTATATCTCCGCATGAGCAATTTGCCTCGATTTTTACATTTCCTGAACCGTCAGAATATGTTTTCTTGCCATTGATCTCAGAATCACCCATATCAATGTATGTAATTATACTGTAATTATTGCCTTTAAAACCGAGTTCAATATCTCCGAGGTCATCAGTGAATTTTCCTCCGCCAGTGACAGTGCAGTCATCGGCACTTATGTCTCCGCAATCGTCAGTTACCTCAACGTTTTCCAGTTCAGAAGCATTGATATCTATATCGCCCAATGAACAGTTTATTACCGTATTTCCGCTGAGTTTTCCGCTGCTAAGAGAAATATCTCCGCAGTCATCGTTTATACTTGTATCATCTGATATAAATTCCTTCATATCTATATCGCCGAGATTGTTCTGAACTTGCAGCTTTTTGGCTGATATATTTTCAATTGTACTGTCACCGCAGTCACAATAGATCTCGAAAGAATCCGAATCAATCCCGCTTATAAGGATATCTCCAAGAGAAAGGTCAGTTTTTATTCTTTCAAAATCTGTATCAGGGAGATAAATATTTATCTGAGTATGATTATCCTTTCTGAATGAATGCAAGTTAAAGTTCACATAATTATTATCTATTTCATCATTATATACTACTTTCAGCTCACTGCCCTCTTCAATTGTGAGTTCTTCTTCTTTTATGTATCTGCACTCAATTCTTGGCTCACCCTCATTAAGCTTAACGATCTTCACATCACCGATATTTGCATAAACCTCAAGAGAAGTAAAAGAATCATCTACTTCCTGAACATATTCTTTCGTATAATCAGCATAAATTATATTGTCATAGTTTTTTTCGTTTCGTGTCCAAATAACACCAAAAAATACAAGTCCCAGAATAGCAGCAGCTGTGCCGGACAATAAAGCGATCTTGCTGACAGGTTTCCGCTCAGTTAACCTGTTTCTTTCAGATCTGATGCCAAAGAGAAAACATGAGAATCCCTTGAATAATATCCATATTCCTTTGCACATTGCACAGAACGGGCGGAATAAAAGTACAGATAATCCTGCCAAAAATATGCCAAGAAACAATGCTTCAAGTGAAATTGAAAGTTTTCCGAATATATTGACTGCAAAAGCCAGCAAACAAGCCGGTACACTGAGAACAACCGAAAAATATACCGCTCCAACTATTATCCATAAGGTTATAATAAGGATATAAACAGTCAGCCAGAATGGGAAAGTTAATATAAGTGCAATGACTCTTCCTGCACTTGAACCAGAAGAAGCTGTATCCCCTGCTGTTTTTGTAAACTCATTTCTTAATGTACAGCCATTTTCACTGCGAATTTTAGAAGCCAGATCCTTTGGTGAGCCGAGCCTTTTCATTTCAGCTTCCGGGTCATCTGATTCCTGTAATAGTTCAGTGTAGTAGTTTACAGCATTCTCAGCCTCTTCACGATCAATATCTTTCAGCTCATTTAAAAGAGCCTTGCTGTATTCATTAATATTCATTTACTGTCTCCTCCTGTTCTTTCGCCTAAAAACCAATCGATTTGCTCAGTGAATAATTTCCATTCCTGACGATAGCTTTCAAGAGCATTTTTGCCGGAATCTGTTATTTTGTAGTAGCGTCTGTTTCTGCCCTGATAAGGCATATCATAAACTTCAAGAAGCATATTCTTCTGCAGCCGCCGAAGCACAGGATACAATGTCGATTCACTTACACTAACGTGTTCCTGGATCTCCTTTGTGATCTGATAGCCATAGGTATCGCTTCTTTCGGTTACTGATAAAACCATAGCGTCAAGCAAACCTGAACTGATAGGAAATACACTCACATCAATACCTCCCTATTAATTTTAGTATCAGACTATCTCTGATGTATAATATTATACACCGTATAATATTGTTTGTCAACATATATCAGAATATTTGGCGCAATGCTCAAATCATTCAAAATTATATTCACGCCTTTTTGTTTATCATTACCAAATAATGTTACATTAAAAAAATAATTTACAGTAGCGGGTATTATATATTTCAAAATTAATATATTTTCGCTGTATACTTGATTTTTTAGATATTGTATGTTATAACAAAGATATATTCAAAATTTGTTGAAAAATTATAGTATTAAATGTCAGCAAGCAGTCGTTTCAAAACGGCTGCTTTTTCGTTTTTGTATAAAAAAAGATCACTGCATTTAAGCAGTGACCTTTGAATAGTGTGTTTTATCAGCCGCCGGAATCAAGTCCTGTTGAAATGTCAGCAAACTCTCCGCTGGGCTTGCAGTTAACGAACTCAAATGCGTTGCTGTCATAGTAGAACCAGATGAAGAATGCTGCAAGACCGGTGTTGTTCTTAACATTCAGATAGTATTCAAATGTATCGCCGGGCTTTACAGAAACATTGTCTCCGTAGAATACCATATCTGTACCCTCTGGGATATCAGACTCCTTAGCTGAGCCGTTTACAGTAATTGTACCGTCAATAACTGCTCCGGGACTTACTGATGTACCTGCGATATTTGAAAGATCAGGAGAAATTCTCACTTTATAATCTCCATCAGGAGTTGTATCCTTGACCTTGAAGGTTATTTTAATGAAATCTCCTTCAAAATAGAAGTTCTCGTCCTTAGAGATATCGAGCCACATTGCATATTTGCCTACTGTTTCCGACTTATAATTATCGCCAGAAGAAGTAGTTTTTTCACTGTTTCCGCTGGGAGTAGTAACAACGTTATATACAGGAACCATTGTAGTTACAGTTTCGCCCTTGGCATCTGTAACAGTGCTTCCGCTTGCATCAGTTACTGTTACAGCTTCAGTAACCGTTTCGCCCTTAGCATCAGTTACAATTTCAGTCTGAGTGGCAGCGGGAGTATTGCTGTCTGACTTTGCAGCTGTAGTAACTGCGGCAGTGCTTCCTTCCTGCTGTGATGGCTCAGTTGTATTAGCAACAACTCCTTCTGCAATTTCAACATCACCGTTAGGATCTTTAATGTCAGCATCTCCGGCATCACCTACTGTAAATGGATACTGAAGTGTAACATCATCCGATGAATTCGCCGAAGAACCTCCAGATGAGGACTTGCTTTTATCACCGCAGCCCGCAATACTTGTCATTGCAACACAAAGAAGTGCAGCAAGAGCAATAAATCTTTTACTGATATTTTTCATGTTTACATTCCTTTCAATATATGTAATATATATACAAACAGGTCAGTGCTGCCTGCTCTCTTAAAATATTATATACAATTTTAAGGAATTTGTCAAGTGGATTTGAAAATTGTAATTGATTATTTGTTAAAACATCACCTGATTATCATAAAGATTTCATCTTACTTACACTTCGCCTGAAAATCACTGTATTTTATTCAATATCAAGAAATTTTTCATAAGTTTCAATAAAGGCATCACTGACGATCTGTCCGCCTTCACCGTTTGGGTGTCCGCCGTATAAAGCGTGAGCAGGTTCATCAGCTGTTGAAAGATAAGATGCAAAGTCAAAATAAAAAGCACCGTACTGCTCACAGCTTTCTTTGAGCATATCATTAAATTCAAGCCTTACTTTTTCCATATCGGACCGGTAATCCTGGGGAGGTGCGCTGAATACGATAAGACTGCAATTTTCGCTTTTGAATTTATTCATCAGCTGTTTTATATATTCATTGATCTCCTCAGCAGTATTTCCGCCGTCACCGCCGTATTCGCCGGATATTATATCATTTGTACCAAAGGCAAGCAGAACAATATCAGCGTTTGCTGTACGTTCAAGCCAGCTGCGGTCATAAGCTGCATCGCTTGACCTTGACCAGCCAAGTCCATTGTTCCAGAAACTGTAATCGCTGCCCAGAGTCTGTGATATCCTTGCCGCCCAGAATTCATATTCCATGAAGTTAGTCTGGCAGCCCTGAGTGATCGAATCTCCTATTGCTGCAACACGATATTTTACTTCCCGGTCAGCGCCTATCAGTGCAGGAAGCGGAACGTGATCGCAGTACTGATATCCTTTAGCCTCGTCATATATCGCATCACATTTTGTAAGATTTGAAGTCGCATTCGCTGGTATACACTCGCCGCTGACAGTCCATTCCCAGACAAGATAATGACCCTCCGGAACTTCATAATTAATTGGATCGCTCCAGAATTCCTCGCCCGGTTCAACAGTTCTGTTTTCATTGCCGTCAAAAGTTACCGGCTGGATATTTGTTATCTCATCATTAACGTCTGTTCCGCCGTCTGCAATTGAAGCACTCTCTATCGTATATTCACTGCCTATCTGCCCGACATACGCATTTTTTCCGTCCTTGTCATAAGTAGAATCGACCTCGTTTACAAAGTAAAAGCAGTATTCCAGTTCACCATATTCTTCTACGGGGAAATACGCTCTGTAGGTGATATGCTCAACATCTGTTACGGTATAATTGTTTCCGGTGGAGATATATGTATTTGAAAGATATTTGCCGAAGTTGCCGCTGATAGTTTTTTTAGGAGCAGGGGTGCATATATCCTGCATCTCATACAGTGGTTCAGGCTTTTCAGGTTCTGCGGTCTGAGATGAGGTTTCTGCCGCAGATCCCTGAATATCTGTATTTTGCGATTGATCGCTGTTTCCGCAGGAGCTGAGCATCAGCGCTGTCAGAAAAGCAATAATGATTTTTTGTTTTCTCATTGTAAAAACTCCTTTTGTGATTAAATACTACGCAGTGCCTAAATGCGTATATTCATGATATAACTGCATAGCCATAGCCTTGCAGCTTTAATTCTTTGTATTTTTCACCTGTGATCAGATCAGTGTACTCTTTGCCGAGAGAAACTGTTTTATCTTCATTGGTGAAATTCTGAACAAAAACTATTCTTTCATCACCATTCATTCTTAACGATGCAGTTACGCCTTCAGGAAAATCTGTATCAAGTGCCTTTTCAAGCTTCAGTTCACCTACTATGAATCTTATCATATCCTGCACGATAGAATCAGAGCCAATAGCACTATAATGATAAGCCTTGCCGTTTCCAAAATCATTGCAGGTGATTACAGGCTGACCTTTATAATAATCACTTTCGTAAACAGCCAGAACCTTTGCAGTTGTTATATTATTTACCTCACAAAGCTTAGTGATCTTATAACAGTTTCCGTTAAACACCGTTGAATTGGATTGACCGTCGGACAGCCCGTCTGTTTCTTCTGTCCAGTATCCCATAACATCGCTCAGCTTTTCATCTGTTGCTTCTCCAAGAAAACATAAATCTGTATCATTGACAACACCACTAAAAGCTGTAGTCAGCAGTGTGCCGCCGTTCTTTACAAATTTTCTAAGTTTATCCTGAATACCTGCCCTGAACATATACAGCATAGGCGCTATAATAAGTTTATAACCTGAAAAATCGCTTTCACTGTCAAGAATATCAACGTTAATACCATTTCTAAAAAAATAACTATAGCAATTTTGTATCTGTCCGAAATAATCAAGTCCTGCATTTCTCGGTCCCTGACATTTATCCAGCGCCCAGTGGTTTTCAGTATCATATATGATCGCAGCCTGTGCAGAAAAACTGCTGCCGTAAATCTTTCCGGAAAACTTTGAAAGATCAGCTCCAAGTGCTGATACTTCCCGGAAAACTCTTGTATTTCCGGTGCCTGTATGTGATATTACAGCACTGTGGAATTTTACTGCACTTCCCCTGCTCTGTCTGAGCTGAAAATACATTCCTGAATCTGCGCCGTGAGCAATAGCATTGATTACAGATAATCCATGCATTCCAGGCCGTTTCATTCTGCTTATGCTGCGCCAGTTGGTTGTAGAAGGTGTGCATTCCATGAGCAGGAATGGCTGATTTTTTATTGACCGCATCATGTCATGAGATAGGCTCTCACAGCAAGCAGTGATATTATCTGGTATCTCAGAATGCCAGTCCGGGTAGCTGTCCCATGAAACTACGTCCAGTTCCCTGCCAAGTCTGAAATAATTCAGCTCATAATTGTATATTCCCATAAG
>CAMNFW010000073.1 GCA_946537565.1 uncultured Ruminococcus sp.
TGTTCCCGGTGAGAGATTTGCTCATAGATTTGATAATACCGCTCAGCATCTCACGGCAGATCCGGCTCTCCGGCAAAAGCTCCAGTATATCTGCCAGCCCTGCACAAAGCCAGCCCAATGACCTTAGCCAGAACTGACTGGAAAGACCGGTATTTTTATCTGCCCAGAGCATCTTTCTTGTTTCGTCGTAGCCATGATAATAAAGACCGGTTTTGCTGTCATACATTAAGCTATGGATATTGGAAAGCTGAGCCTCTACATCAGCAATGATATCATTGGAATGCAGGTCGTTTTTAACAAGAGCATATTCCGTCATGAAAGGCAGAGCCATATAAGCGCCGTCCAGCCACAGCTGATAGGGGTAGATCGCTTTGTGCCAGAAATTGCCGCAGTTAAGTCTTGGCTGAACAGCAACGTGTTTATCAAAAAGCTTTTCAAAGGCATTTGAATATTTTACATTGCCGGTTTTTTTCCATAGCCAGATCAGGTTTCGTCCGCCGCTGAAATTATCCAGGTTATGGTCTTCCGGACGGATCGTAGGGATATTGCCGGAAGGATCAACATAAGCATCGTTATATTTTTTAATATAACTGGTTAGTTTATCCTGACCAGACTGCTCCTCAAGAAGTATCAGCGCCCTGATCATACAGTTGTCGATGTAATTCCATTTAGGCTGCTTTTGGAAAATGAAATTTTCTCTGTTCCATTTTGGGTGCAAAGGGTCTGAAGTAAGGACTATATTGTCGATATATTCCTGTGCTATAGTGTTAAGAGAGTGATCGTTTGTCATCCGGATAAGCCTCCTGCGGTGATACCGCTTAAGAATTTTTTTTGTGCAGCTGTAAAAACAGCGATAGAAGGTATAAGTCCGATCACTGACATTGCCAGAATTTTCCGCTGTTCATAGCCATTGCCGGTGCTGTCAGCTGAAAGGCGCAGAGCCAGTGACAGGGGATATTTTTCAACTGAGCTTATCATTATCAGCGGTGTAAGGAAATCGTTCATGGTCCATAGGAAAGTGAATACACTTATTGATACTATCACCGGTCTGAGGCAGGGGATAAGTATATGTATCAGTGTACGAAGGGCGCCGCAGCCGTCGATACGGGCAGCCTCATCAAATTCCTTTGGTATTCCCTTGAAGAATTGTATCAGCATGAACACAAAGCTTCCCTCAGCAGCAAAGAGAGCTGGCAGTGTAAGCGGGACATAGGTGTCAAGAAAACCCAGCTTGCTCCACATCAGATATGCCGGCATTATAGTAACAATTGCAGGCATAAACATTGCGCCCATTAAAAGTGCAAAGCACAGCCGTTTGAAGGGAAAATCAAACCTTGCAAAGCCGTAAGCTGTGACCACTGAGGATATAACAGCGAACAGGGTCTTGGGTATTATAATTAGAAACGTGTTAATGAAATAATGACCCATAGTGTAAGGAGTTACAGTTTCCCAGGCTTTGAAATATACCGAGAGATCAAAGCTATCAGGCATGAACCATATAGAGCTGAAAATTTCTTCATTGGATTTGAAGCTTGCCCCAGCCAGCCATAGCAGAGGATAAAGCATGACAGCAGCGATCACAGTCAGGATAAAATACAACGGGAGTTTTTTCATGGCTTTTCCTTTCTTGTCCTGCCGGTTATAAGAAACATAAGGTATACTATAACCGTTATCAGTACAAACAGAACCCAGGACACAGCATTTGCGAAGCCAATATTATTATATCTGAACATCTCGTTATATATCAGCATTCCGATGGTATAGGTGCCTTTCATAGGACCGCCGCCGGTGAGCATATACGGAGCATTGAACTCCTGAAGTGCAGCGATAGTCTGCAAAACCAGATTCAGAAAAATGACATTTTTCAGCAGCGGAAGAGTAATGCGGAAGAAGGCTCTGAATCCTCCGCAGCCGTCAACCTTTGCAGCTTCATAGTATTCTTTTGGAACATCTCTCAGAGCATTGAGAAATATGATCATAGCCGAGCCGAATTCCCAGAGCCGCAGAAGAATTATCATGAACAGTGCATTGCCGGGTTCTCCGTACCAGCTCACTGAGGGCAGTCCGAGCCAAAGGGTCAGCTGATCTATCAGACCGCCGGTGGTGAACAAAAACTGCCACATTATGACTACAGCCAGGTTTGAACCGAGTATCGAGGGGATATAGAAGGCTGTTCTGAAAATGCCGATGCCTTTGATCTGAGCGTTCAGCAGAATTGCTGTCAGCAGTGATACTGCAAGCTTAAGGGGAACAAGTATAGCGGTATACTTCACCGTTACCCAGACTGATTTCCGGAAGCTGCTGTCACTGAGCATAGTCTTGTAATTATCAAAGCCTGTGAAATGTGCATCTCTGGTGCCGTCATAATTGGTAAAGCCAAGAATAAATGAAGACACAAAGGGATAAAGAGTGAACAGCAAAAATCCCAGCAGAAAAGGTGATACCAGCAGCAGACCGGTAAATTTGCTGGTACCGACGGGATTAGAGTAGGTGCGTTTTTTCATTTTGTGATACGCTCCAGGTATGAATTAATGGAATTATAAAGCTCCTTTGCAGCAGTTTCGGTGTCCATAGTTCCATAGGAAACAGCTTCAAGGGCAGAGTTATAGAATTCCTTCATCTGTGTCATTTCCATGTATGGACTTATAGTTACGGTGTCAAGTTCTTCCAGTAGATGGTCATTTTCTTGAGCCAGACCAGTGAGCAGACCTTTGCTTTCGAGGTGATTTTCCGCATAAGAAGAGGCAGGGATACCTCTTGTAGTACCGAGAAGCTCAGCGCAGTCTGTATCATTCAGCAGAAAATTAATAAAAGCCGCTGCCTCATCAGGGTATTCAGTTGTATCAGAAACAGCGTACAGCAGGGAAGGCTTTATCATCCAGCCGCCTGAATTGCCATTGTTGTCAGTGAGCAGCGGACCGGCTTTCAGCACACCCTCCGGCAGGAGCATTTCATATTTACCGATACTGCTTCCCCATTCCAGGCAGCCAGCCACATTTCCGTTAATAAACTCCGGTGACTGATACAGAGCGGCATTTCCGTCCTCATCGGTACGGGTCTTTATAGTGCGGATAACGTGAGCGTCCTCCAGAGATTTATAAAAATCAACAGCGGTTTTAATATCAGCTTCAGAGAAGCCAAGTTTACCGTCCATAGTTATGAATTCCTTGCCGGTAAGCTGCTGGACATATACAACAGACAGATACCAGGCGGTGCCGCCGGACTGATTATCCAGATCAAGAGGATAGATACCGTAATTATTAAATTTTTCGCCCAGGGAAATAAGCTGCTCCCAGGTTTCCGGGAAAGAAGCGTTCAGCTTATCATAGACCTGAGAGTTATAGAAAAGACCTCTTCCGCTGAGAGAAACGGTAACTGCATTGAGCTTTCCGTTCATCGTGCCGAAGGAGAGGATATCCTTGTCAAAGCCTGACAGGTCAAGCTGATCTGAAAGGAGATCCAGATCGTAAAAGCCGGTGCCGTCAGGAGAAAAGGATACCAGCCAGTCATAGTTTATTTGTATGACATCAGGTTCTGTACCGCCGTTCAGCTGAGCGCTGACTTTTTCGGTCCAGCCGTCCCAGCCGCCGTATTCCGGGACAATATGAATATCCGGGTGAAGCTTTTCCCACAGCTCTATAGCTTTAAGAGTAGCCTCATGGCGGTCATCACCACCCCACCAGGAAAAGCGGATAGTACATTTATCCAGCGAACCGTCAGGGGGAGTGACATTTTTTTTAGATTCAGCTCCGCAGGCATAAAGCGGAAGAACGGTCAGCAGCAGAGCTGATGCAATAATTTTTTTCATATTGCAATTCCTCAAAAATATAATGATATAACGATATAAATTCCGGCAGATAAGTTTAAATTACCTGAAACGGAAAAAACAAAAACACCCCGCCGTGAGGCGAGGCGAACACGGCTTGTGTATCCGTTTTAGTTTAGGGGTGCCTTAAGTGTATGTGATTGAAGAAGAATGATCTGACGGTGATGAAATATCAGACATTAAAGCGGAAGAGAACGATATCTCCGTCCTGCATAACATATTCCTTTCCTTCAAGACGGACAAGACCCTTTTCCTTAGCAGCAGCCATAGTTCCGCATTCCATGAGATCGCTGAAGGAGATGACCTCTGCCCGGATAAAGCCTTTTTCAAAGTCCGTATGGATTTTTCCGGCAGCCTGGGGAGCTTTAGTGCCTTTGGTGATAGTCCAGGCACGAACCTCTTGTTTGCCGGCAGTGAGGAAGGAGATAAGACCGAGAAGAGCATAGCCTTCTTTGATGATACGGTTCAGACCGGATACTTCAAGACCCAGGTCAGCCAGGAACATTTCCTTGTCAGAATCGTCCATTTCAGCGATCTCAGCTTCGGTCTGAGCGCAGATAGGAAGAACAGCAGAATGCTCCTCAGCAGCAATTTCGCAGACTTTTTTATAGCTCAAGTTATTTTCGATATCATTTCTGAAGTCAGCCTCACTGAGGTTAGCAGCATAGATGACAGGTTTAGCTGAAAGCAGAGGGGTGGACTTGATAAGTTCTCTTTCGTCATCGGTGAAATCGAAGCCTCTTGCAGATTTTCCGTTTTCCAGGTGAGCCTTAAGGCGCTCCAGGAAATCGACCTCCATGAGAAATTTTTTATCGCCCTTAGCGGCTTTTTTAGCCCGGTCGATACGGCGGTCGATCATTTCGATATCCGAGAAGATAAGCTCCAGGTTAATAGTTTCGATATCACGGGCAGGGTTTATGCTTCCGTCAACGTGAATGATATTAGTGTCCTCAAAGCATCTTACAACGTGAACGATAGCGTCTACCTCACGGATATCAGCCAGGAATTTATTTCCCAGACCCTCACCCTTTGACGCACCTTTTACCAGACCGGCAATGTCCACGAATTCAAGGGTAGCAGGAGTGAATTTATCCGGCTCATACATTTCAGCCAGCTTATCCAGTCTTTCGTCCGGAACAGAGACAATGCCGACATTTTTGTCGATAGTGCAGAAGGGATAATTTGCAGATTCTGCACCAGCATTTGTGAGAGCGTTAAAGAGAGTGCTTTTGCCAACATTAGGCAGTCCAACCATACCAAGCTTCATTATTTGATTACCTTACTTTCTGTTTTTAAGTTATAATAATATTTAATATATTAACAAAATTGTCAAGCGTTATTCTCATGGGGGATACGCTTATTATTAACCAGAGAATTAATAGTTGAGTTCTGGATAATGAGTTCACCCGAACCGGCAGTGATATCCACTGGGTCGCCGCAGAGCATTTTCATATTCACAGCGGAGTCAATGATAGAGACATTTCCGCTGCCGGTGGAATCTCCGATACCGACAGCAAGATCGCCCTCGGAATCGAAAACAATCTCGGCGTTGGATATTTTAGTGTTAACGCTTCCGCCGATAGCGCCGATGCCGGAGTGTTTAGCGGAGCGCATCTTCATGTTTATCCTGCCGTTTTCGATAATGATACTTCCTTCGCCATCTTCAAGGACACCTATTCCCACAGCCTGGGCGCCGGTGCAGGACATAGTGATATCAGCCTCAGTATTGACAGAAGCAATACCGTGGCAGCTGCCGATACCTGTGACTTTTATGCCGGAAACGGTCATATCGAGGCTGCAATTATCGGATATAGAAATATCAGCGTCACCGTTATAGCTTCCGATAGCGATGCCGTTGTGGGTGTGCATATAGATTTTAAGCTTACCGCTTTTGAGGTTTATTTCGGAATCGTCCTCATTATAGCCGCCGCCGATGCAGACGGTCTCCATGCTGTTGCAGATTATTTCGAGAGTGCCAGTCATATCAATGGTGATATCGCCGTAGCAGTGGTCATAGTCATTGCCGATGCCGATACATTCCGAAGCATAGCAGTCGATAGTCAGCGTACCTTTTCCGCAAAGCTCAAACTGTGAACCCATAGGCACATAGATGCCGGAGTAACCCAGCTTGTTATTTTTTGAGACATTCATGACCAGTCTTGCGTATTCACCAACGGTAATAACAGGCTTGCTGTTGCCGCTGACGATATTCACGTTCCGCAGAGTAAGTTCGCAGCTGTGATTATCCATAACAGCGATATTCATTTTGACCTGTTTATCCGGATCACCGAAGATAGTGAGCTTGCTCTGATAGATATGTATATCAGTATATTTTTCAAGAGCCAGCTTAAGGAGATCAAGTTCTGTGTCATTTCTTGCGGAGTATATTTTTTTGGCACCGTTAGGACGGGTCTCAAGGTTAGTCTTGATGATCTCATCATTAACGTCCTTAGCAATGCTGTCGAGGAAGAGGGGCTTAGGCTTTGAGGTATAATAACCCTGTATAAGGTCAACGCCCAGTCTGATGACAGTTTTCATTTCCTGTGCAGTTTCAACGCCCTCAGCCAGGGACTGGATCTGATTATCCCGGCAGAATTCTATGATCTGGGTAACCAGCTGCTGTTTTTTGAGATCGTTCTGGATATCACTGATAAGTGAGCGGTCGATCTTAACGTAGTCTGGTGAATAGTTGAGGAGATTAGAAGGATTGGAGTATCCGGTGCCGTAATCGTCGATAGCAAGCTGACAGTGAGAGAAGCCGAGACGTTTCCTGATAAGCTCGATGCCGGCTGGAGTAGCGTCATTGTCCTCTACAATTTCGATTACGATTTTTTCCAGCAGCTCGCCGAATGTGAGGTAAAGCTCATTGAAATCCTCATCAGTCAGCAGATAATCCGACATAGAGTTGATGAAGAGTTTTTTATTGCTGAAGACCTGCTGATTTTCGCTGAGCATCTTCATAGTGTTGAAGAAGGTCAGCTTTTCGATAGCATAAAGGCTGTTCTGAGCGCCGGCGATCTGGAGTATTTGCTTTGGCTCCATTCTGATATCTCCGGTAGTTCTCATGAGGGCTTCATAAGCGACGATATTGCCGGTAGTAGTCTCAACGATAGGCTGGAGATAGTAAGTCAGGAGATTTTCCTGAACGATTCGTGAAAACAGCTGAGCGTTTTTATAGGAATCCTTTTCACGGATATAGTTTTCTTCCGAGAACCAGTTGATGACATGACGGCGGTCAGTGCGTGCCTCATATAGTGCGAACTCAGAGTAATTGACCAGCATATTGAAATCAGAGGCTTCATCAGGATAAGAGGAGCAGCCGATAGAAAGGCTGAGCTTGCTCTTGTCTGAAATATCAATTATCTCGCCGAAATCGTCGGTGAGGACACAATTCTGAACAGCTTCGTCCATACTGTTAAGGATAGTATAGATATGTTTCTTATCGCAGTTGCGGAAGAAGGCAAAAACCTCATAGTTGGATTTAGCACCCATAATGACGTTTTCGCTGACGAAGCTTTTCAGAACCTCAGCAACGGAGGTGATGCAGCTGTTGGTGCTGTCAACTGTCAGGAAAGAGCCCAGCTTTTCGATTCCGTTGATATAGAGAGTAGCGAGACAGCAGCTCTGGGTTTCGGGGAGGAGTTTTTTGATATTCTGAGAGAAGGACGGGTAAGAGGGCAGACGGGTAATGGGATCATACTCAACAAAGCTGCTGCTTTTGCCGAAGCTGGTCATTTGTCTTGTAAAGTCCTGAACGAATCCCAGCCATTCATCGCTGCTCTCATATATATTCATTTTAATGTATTTGTTGGTGTTGTCGTTATAGAATTTGTAGATATGCTTCTGACCTTCTACGGGAGATTTAGAAATTTTTTCGAGAAGGTTGAAGAATTCAAACTCATTGAGCCGTTCACTTGGGCAGCCCAGCATACGGCAGGCAGTGCTGTCGAGGTAGGCAGCCTTTTCTTTGGCAATGTAAGTGAAGGCACCGATGTTTCCGACGAACTGCTGGAACACCTGCCAGTCGTGACTTAGCTCAGGAGGTTTTTTAGATAAATTGAAAATGCTCATAACAGCTCCTGTTTCGCAGACTGTTGAAAGAGAGGGTGTGAGCGGTCTGCGGCTGCGATCATGGTATGCAGCTTACCATATTATGTACATTATATCATTTTAATTATACAACATTGTTCGGATAAAGTCAACAATTTTTTGGTTAAAGCACACTTAAAAATTGTTGCAAAAAAAGAACGCTGACAGCGAACTATCAGCGCTCTCATATCGGATGCAGCAGCTGACTGGAGCAGCTGCATTAAATAAAAGGCATATGTAGCGGTTTCAACACAAAGATCCTGCTAAGGAAATGTGCTGTAGGCGTTGCTGCGGCAAAAAATCAATCGAGAAAATCCTTGACTCTTTTGCTGCGGCTGGGGTGGCGGAGCTTACGCAGAGCCTTAGCTTCGATCTGTCTGATACGTTCACGGGTAACGTCAAAGCGCTGACCAACCTCTTCGAGGGTACGGGCTTTGCCGTCTTCGAGACCGAAACGCAGCTTAAGGACTTTTGCTTCACGGTCGGTGAGGGTAGCAAGAACCTCATTGAGCTGTTCTTTAAGAAGGGTATGAGAAGCAGCCTCTGCCGGAGCAGGAGCATCATCATCAGGAATAAAATCACCCAGGTGGCTGTCCTCTTCCTCACCGATAGGAGTTTCAAGAGACACAGGATCCTGAGCAACACGCATGATCTCACGAACCTTATCTACGGGCATATTCAGTTTATCAGCGATCTCCTCAGGACTTGGGTCGTGACCGTTTTCATGTAGAAGCTGGCTGGACACTTTCTTTACCTTTGTGATAGTTTCAACCATATGAACGGGAATTCTTATAGTTCTTGCCTGGTCAGCGATCGCACGGGTAATAGCCTGGCGTATCCACCATGTTGCATAGGTTGAGAACTTGAAGCCTTTTGTGTAGTCGAATTTTTCAACAGCCTTGATAAGACCGAGGTTGCCTTCCTGAATAAGATCAAGGAACTGCATACCTCTTCCCACATATTTCTTTGCGATACTTACAACAAGACGCAGATTGGCTTCAGACAG
>CAMNFW010000074.1 GCA_946537565.1 uncultured Ruminococcus sp.
AAAAGGCTATTTGCAGGTTTAAACCGCCGGTATATGCATTAACGTCAATGACTTCCCCTGCGAAATACAGTCCGCTTACCAGCTTTGAGCTCATAGTCTTCGGGTCGATCTCCTTTATTGGTATGCCGCCGCTGGTGATTATTGCCTCGTCAATGGGACGGAAGCCGGATATCCTCACAGGAAAAGCTTTTATCAGCTCTGCCAGCTTTCGGCGCTGCTCACGGGTGATGCCGTTTATTTTTTGCTCCGGCGGAATCCCTGACAGCCTTATTATCACCGGTATAAGCTTTGCCGGAAGCAGTTTTCTGATGCCGTTTATCAGGTCACGGTTGAGATTTTCGCTGAAATCACGCTGTATCCTTGCGTCCAGCTGTTCCGGCGAAAGACCTGGTTTAAGGTCTATGCTCAAGGTATACCGTCCTGGCTGCATATCCCGTATCACTGAGCTGGCGCTCAGTACAAGAGGACCGCTCACACCAAAATGCGTGAACAGCATTTCTCCCAGTTCGCTGAATATGCTTTTTTTGCCGTCATATACGCTCAGGGTGACATTTCTCAGCGAAAGTCCCATCATTTCGGCACAGTATTTATCCGGCGATACCATTGGCACAAGGCTGGGTTTCAGTTCAGTGACCGTATGACCGGCAGAACGTGCCAGCTCATAGCCGTCGCCGTCCGAACCGGTCTTAGGATATGACATTCCTCCGCAGGCGATCAGCACTGAACCGCTGCGGTACTCTTCGCCGCCGGCTTTTACACCGCAGCAAACACCGTTTTCAATTATAAGGCTGCGGACACGCTTGTTTATTATTTTTACATTAAGCCGCTTCATTTCTCTTTCAAAAGCATCAACAATATCCTCAGCCTTGTCACTGACCGGAAATACTCTGTTCCCACGCTCAGTCTTAAGTGGGACTCCCAGCTCTTCAAAAAAAGCCATTGTATCCGCCGGCTCAAAATTTGAAAAAGCACTGTAGAGAAACCTTGGATTTACCGGGATATTATTAAGATGCTCCTGGACTGAGGAATTGTTTGTCACGTTGCAGCGGCCTTTGCCGGTTATTCTGAGCTTTCTGCCGATATTTACATTCCGCTCAAATACTGCAACGCTCTTCCCGAAGCGTGCTGCCTGGACAGCTGCCATACAGCCTGCTGCCCCGGCTCCGATTATTATAACGTCAGTCATTTTCACCTTTCAGCAGTCTGGAAAGCTTCTCCCTGACCGCATTGCTGAGATTTAATGTATTTTCCTTATCAATAGAATATCTGCCGTTTTCACAGATTATGCAGTCCCCTTCCTTTGCACCGGAGGGTATGAAGGAACGGTTGATATTTATCATTCCTTCATCAGTTTCTACAACAACATATTCTCCTTCAAACCTGTCAATGATCATAACTTGCTCCTTTCCGTCCTGACGGTAAGCTCTTCGCCGTCGGACTCGAATATTACTGACCCGTTAAGATCAGTGCGGTAGATCTTGTCAGTGTATTTTTCAAGCTTTTCCAGTGTGATATCCTCCGGGTGACCATAGCTGTTTCCGGCACCGCAGGAAATGACCGCATAGTCAGGCTCTGCAATATCCAGAAATTCCGAAGTCGAAGATGTGGAGCTGCCGTGATGACCGACCTTCAGCACGCTTGCATGGCGCAGAACTCCTGCATCTATCATTTCCTTTTCAGATTTTTTCTCAGCATCACCAGTAAAGAGAAAGCTGCTTTTGCCGTGGGTCAAATATATACATATGGAATAATTATTCATATTCCCATAATCTTCGCCCTGTGGAGCAATGACCCGGCATACTGCATCTCCGAGGCTGATCTGCTGGTAAAGCTCAGCTTCTTTTAGTTTAATATTCTTCTCATCTATAACATCAAGCAGCGACATGAAATACCTCTGGGCTGTCATATCATTGTCCGAAACATGAGGAATAAGCACTTCTCCTATTTCAAAGCTTTCAGCTATTTTATACATACCGCCCATGTGATCGGAGTGGATATGAGTTCCTATCAGATGATCAATTTTCTCAATGCCAAGTTTTTTCAGTTCAGCAGAAACACTGGCTGCCTCTGAGGCTTCACCGCAGTCGATAAGCATTGTACTGCCGCCGCAGGTGATAAGAGTGCAGTCTCCCTGTCCTACATCAACGAACCGGACAACAAGCCTGTCCTCCGGAACTGTTTCTGACTCAGGAGATATATCCACAAAACTCAGTACAAGACATACTGAAAAGAATACAGCGAGAAGAAGATGTATTATTTTCTTTTTCCGGTTTTTTTCTTTCCTGTAGTCTTTGGTCTGTCCGACGATCTCTTCATAGATCTGCTGCTGTTCTTCGCTGAGGCCTTTGAAGTTTTTTTGCTTTGCCATGATCTGTCACCGCCTTTACCGGATCTGACCTGACGGTCGTCCTCCACAAGACATTTAGGTGAAGAACCGATAAGGTCATATCTTCCGGCTTTTTTCAGTGCTTCAAGGACTATCTCCCTGTTCTGGGGACGGAAGTATTGCAGTAAAGCACGCTGCATAGCCTTTTCCCTGGGAGTTTTCGGTACATAGACCTTTTCAAGGGTATATGGGTCAAGCTCAGTATAAAACATACAGGTAGATATCGTGCCGGGAGTAGGATAAAAGTCCTGAACCTGCTCCGGGCGTATCTTGTTCTCTTTCAGGAAAAGCGCAAGATCAATGGCTTCGTTCAGGGTACTTCCGGGGTGTGAGGACATAAGATACGGCACAAGATACTGCTCCTTGCCGATCCCCTTTGTTATCTCATAGAACCGCTTCTGAAACGCCTTGTAAGCTTCGATATGAGGCTTTCCCATTTTGTCCAGCACCACTGCCGAGCAATGCTCAGGAGCGACCTTAAGCTGACCGCTGACATGATATTTTATAAGCTCACGCATAAACTCGTCATTTTTATCCTGCATGAGATAGTCATATCTGATGCCGGAGCGTATAAATACACGCTTAACACCTTTGACCTTGCGTATTTTTCTCAGCAGTGCAAGGTATTCACTGTGGTCAGCCTTAAGAGCCGGACAGGGTGTTGGCGCAAGACACTTTTTCCCCATGCACAGTCCTTTGCTCAGCTGCTTTTCACAGGAAGTATGGCGGAAATTAGCTGTAGGTCCGCCTACATCATGGATATAGCCTTTGAAATCCGGCATCTGAGTAATACGCTCAGCCTCCGCAAGAACCGATTCCTCACTGCGGACTGTAACACGTCTTCCCTGATGAAGTGCGATCGAACAGAAATTGCAATAGCCGAAGCAGCCTCTGTTATGAGTTATGGAAAATCTCACCTCTTCAATACCGGGAACACCGCCGAGAGCCTCATATGACGGGTGATAAGCACGGGTATACGGCAGGCTATAAATATGATCAAGCTCTTCTGTAGTAAGGCTCAGCGCCGGCGGATTCTGCACCAGCATCATATTGCCGTGGCGCTGGATAATGGTTTTTCCATAGACCTCGTCCTGCCAGTCGTACTGGATCTTTGTAGCCTTTGCATACTCCGTCTTATTTTCCCTGACCTGCTCGAAGGAAGGACACTGCGCTGCTCCCAGAGGAGTATTCACCGGTTCTGTCATATAGCAAGTTCCCCGGATATCGTGCATTTCCTTTATACTCTCTCCGGCAGCAAGTCTTGTGCATATCTCCTGTATCTGATGCTCGCCCATGCCGTACATCAGCAGATCAGCTCCGCTGTCTGCCAGAACAGAACGTCTGACAGCATCGTCCCAGTAGTCATAATGAGCAAAACGGCGGAGAGAAGCCTCCAGTCCGCCTATCGCTATCGGTACATCTCCGAAGTATTCCCTCAGCTTCTGACAATATACGATAACGGCTCTGTCCGGCCGTTTTCCTGCTGCACCGCCTGGTGTATAAGCATCATCGGAGCGCTTGCGTTTTGCAGCGGTATAATGTGCGACCATTGAGTCGATATTTCCGGATGTTACAAGAAACGCATACTTTGGAGCGCCGAATCTGCGGAAGTCTCTGTCTGTATGCCAGTCCGGCTGTGATATTATCCCCACTGTAAATCCCAGGGATTGTATCAATCTTGTGACGATCGCTGCACCGAAGCTTGGATGGTCAACATAAGCATCGCCGGTTATGTAGATGAAATCGAACTGTTCGATCCCAAGCTCGTCCATTTCTTTTTTTGTTGTCGGGAGAAACCCCTCATACAAGCTGATCACCTCCAGTTGCTGTTTTAAAGATCAAATATTTTATCATTCATCGCTGTCATCTTCCAGCTGACGCATCTTCCACTCATCAAACTGCATCTTGCTCATATAAACCTTTCTTGGCTTTGAACCCTCGCTGGGACCGATGATCCCTCTCTCCTCCAGCTCATCCATAATGCGTGAGGCTCTTGCATAGCCCAGCTTTAATTTTTTCTGAAGCATAGTGGTAGAAAGCTGACCGTTGCCTACTGCAACCTCAGCTGCCTTTACGATATAATCCTCATCAGTTACAGGCTCGCCGGAGTCTGCACCGCCGTGATCGTTTTTATTCTGAGGAGTATAGCTTTCAACAGCATTGGTTATACCGTCATCATAGCGTACTTCGCCCTGTGATTTGATAAATGACAATGTAGCCTCAATATCTGACTGAGAAGCAAAGCAGCCCTGAACTCTCACAGGTTTGCCGATTCCTATTGGCATATACAGCATATCGCCGTTGCCGAGAAGCTTATCTGCGCCGCCCATATCTATAATGGTTCTGGAATCCACCTGGGACATAACCGAAAGAGCGATACGGCTTGGGATATTTGCCTTGATAAGACCAGTGATAACATCAGTTGTTGGTCTCTGAGTAGCTATGACAAGGTGCATACCGGCTGCACGACCCATTTGTGCAAGACGGCAGATAGAATCCTCCACCTCTTTGCCGGCGACAAGCATCATATCAGCCAGCTCGTCAATAAATATAACTATCTGCGGCATTGGTTCCAGTTCATCGTCCATTTCTGCTAAATCATTGAAAGAACGCAGATCGTTAGCACCGTTGTCAGCAAAGATCTGATAGCGGCGCATCATCTCAAGAACCGCCCAGTTAAGCGCACCGGGAGCTTTTTTCGCATCAGTGATTATAGGTGTCAGAAGATGAGGAATGCCGTCAAAGACCTTGAATTCAACGATCTTCGGGTCAATGAGGATCACCTTAACCTCGTCAGGCTTAGCGTTATAAAGTATGCTCATGATGATCGAACGGGTGCAGACCGATTTACCGGAACCTGTAGTTCCTGCGATTATAACATGAGGCATTTTGGCGATATCTCCAACGATAGCATTACCGGTGATATCCTTTCCGACAGCAAAAGCCAGCTTGCTTTTTGAGTTTCTGAACTCAGAGGAAGACAGGATCTCCCGGAGAGTTACGGTGTCCTTATTAATGTTCGGGACTTCTATGCCGACAGCAGCCTTTCCGGGAACAGGCGCTTCGATTCTTACGCCCTGAGCAGCAAGGCTGAGGGCAATATCGTCCTCAAGTCCACGGATCTTGTTAACTCTTACACCGGTGCCCGGCTGTATCTCATATCTTGTTATAGCAGGACCACGGTAGATATTTCTGATCTTGACTTCAATGTTGAAGCTTTTGAAAGTAGAAACGATAGTGTCAGCCTTTTCACGCATTTCAGCCGCAGCCTCTGCGCTGTTCGAGCGGACATCAGGCGGAGTAAGAAGATCAAGTCCGGGGAGTATGTATATTGGTGTCAGCTCCTTCGGTTTCTCTTCAACAGGCTGACCGGCAGAAGCCGCATCGCTTTTAGCTTTTTCAGCCGCAGCCTTATTTATAAGTCTTTCCAGCTCATCGTCATCGCAATTATTCTGAGGCTGTTCAGCCTGTTTTTTAGCATTTTCCTTCTTACGTCTTTCTCTTTCAGCTTCAAGCTCTGGAATAAGCGGGATATCATCATCAATTACGGATCCCTTTTTATCCGGCTCAGGCTTTGGCTTGGAAACTGGAGCAAAATCCGGTATATCCAGCTGTTCCTCAGGTTTCTGAGTAAAAAACTGCTGCTCATCTGGAAGAGGTATATCCATAACGAAACCGTTTTCATCAGGAACTCCTCTTAGTTCTGTTTTTTGTTTGACCGGTGATTCAGAAACATCATCATAATTATGGGCAGCCTGACGGTTCCGGTTATTTGCAAGCTCAATGGCTTCAAGATCCTCATCAAAGCTTTTTCGTTCAGCGTCCTCAGCGTTTTCGTCCTCATCTTCATCATCAAAGGCATCGCTGAAATCACCGCCCATTATCATGCAGTGAATGCCAAAAAGACATCTTCCCATAAACCTGAAAGGCTTGGCTATAAATTTGAAAAAGTCCAGAACATCGGTATTTGTCATTAGCAGACCAATGGCGATCGACAGTATGAAAAACGTTATCCTTGCACCGGTTCTGCCGAGTGCTTTTATTAGAAGCCCGCCGATCGGCAGAGCAAAAACTCCACCGCCCTTAAAATTTTTTCCCTCCTTGAAAAGCTCAGGGACACATTTTAATCCGCTGCCGGGAATATCACCGTTAAGGTATATCTGTATTCCGCCGCAGAGCAGAAGAACAAGTATCAGTGAGTAATGTATAAGCCTGCCAGCCATTTCGGCTTCTTCCTTTTTCGAGCCGATATACAGGGCAAAACCCATAAGCACCAGCGGTACGAGATAGGCTGCGAAGCCGAATATGCCAAACATAAAATCGTGCATCATTCTCCAGCCGGAGCTGCCGGGTATCACCGACATGAGAAATATTATAAGACCTGTCGAAAAAAGCATTACCGAACCACGAAGATAGCTGTTATCCGGCGGAAATACCGGATCCGGTATATCCTCATAGGGTGAACGGGCATAGCTGCTCTTGGGAGCTTCCTCAGCTTCCGCATCTTCAGCTGCCGAACGTTTCTTCTTAGGCTTTGCGGCATCAGCGTCATCAGCGGCGGCAGCCTTTTTTTTAGGCTTAGGCTCCTCGCCGCCACGTTTTTTCGGCTGAGTATCCTCAGCAGTTTTTTTCTTTGTTGACTTAGTTTTTTCTGCCATTTTATCCTCCAGAATTTGTTCAACACATTTATATTAATTATATCTTTTTTCTGTGTGTTCTATCATATCATAAAGACAATCCAAAGCATCGCTCAGACTTCCTACGCTGTCGATAAGTCCCTTGTCAACAGCCTCTTTTCCGTCAAGAACCGTACCAATATCCATGACCAGCTCATCGGTATTCATCATCAGTTTTCTCAGCTCCTGAGGCTTCATGTTGCTGTTGGCAGTGACAAAATCCGTGATCTTGTCCTGCATACGCTGAAAATAGCTCAGTGTCTGAGGAACTCCCAGCACTGTTCCGTTCATCCTTACCGGATGGATAGTCATAGAAGCGGTGGAAGCGATAAACGATCTCTTCGCACTTACCGCAAGAGGCACACCGATAGAATGTCCGCCGCCCAGCACCAGGGATACAGTCGGAGTTTTCATGCCTGCTATCATCTCTGCTATAGCAAGTCCGGCTTCCACATCTCCGCCCACTGTGTTCAGGATTATAAGCAGGCCTTCAACCGAACGGTCCTGCTCAATAGCCACAAGTGCCGGTATTATATGCTCATACTTGGTGGTTTTGTTGTTTTCAGCAAGGATATAATGTCCCTCGACCTGCCCTATAACGGTAAGGCAATGTATCAGATGCTTTGAATCCGGAAGCACCGAAATACCGTTATCTTCCGCTTTTTCCGGAATATTTTTCTCATTATCCATATCAGTATTCTCCTGAAAAATTTTTCAGCCCCAGGCTTTGCAGATATATTATACTCATTTTTCAGAAGTATATACCCTATTATTATATCTCTTTTCACCTGTAAAGTCAATACAGCCTTCTTTTTTTAATATATTTTAAAGAATACAAAAACACTTGACATTTTTCTGTGCATATAGTATAATTATTTCAGAATATTTTTAAGGAGGTTTTAAACCATGAACAAACGCATTCTCTCAGCTTTCACGGCTGCCTGCGTGACGGTAACTGCTTTAGGCGCTCTTACCTCTGCGGCAGCTTTCAATGGCATCTCTCCGGAGGCAGGAAAGACAGCCATTGCTGAAAGCTACAACTTCTATCTCCACGGTCAGTACGGCGGAAACGGCTTCTGGGGCGACGAGTACACAGTCTCTGTTACTGAAGACGGTACATACACTATCACAACCGATGTCGCCGGTGAGACCAATGAAGAGGATATGCTGCTCTTCCTGGATTCCGATGTCAACGTTTTTGATTTTTCTGAGGACGGCGGAAACGGTGTTGAACAGGGCAATATCAAGATCACTGTTGATTCAGTAAAGGTTGACGGTGAAGAAGTTGCTTACACTCCCTCTGAAAACGCTGTAACCACCAACGATGACGGTTCAAGCCTGAGAGTCAATCTCGTAAACAGATACGCTTCCCCCGTTGTCCAGGATATCGACCCTAACATCTCAATCGGAGAGAGTATCTCCGTTACCTTTACTATCAAGGGCATCTTTGGCGATGTTAACGCAGGAGAAGACCCCGGAACTGACCCCGGCACCGAACCCGGTGAAGCTGAAGGCTTTAATTTCTTCCTCCACGGTCAGTACGGCGGCAATGGATTCTGGAAAGATGAAGTTGCTGTAAATGTTACCGCCGACGGCACCTACACCCTCACTGCCAACTATGCCGGCGAGACCAATGAAGAGGATATGCTGCTCTTCCTCGACTCCGATGTTAACGTGTTCTCATTCTCTGAGGACGGCGGAAACG
>CAMNFW010000075.1 GCA_946537565.1 uncultured Ruminococcus sp.
TTTTGCCGGGGATCCTGATGAATGTTTTGATAAGTATTACGGCAAGCCTTCACCGTATCTTTCCACGGATAACCTGATAGCAGTGAAATATCAGGGCGAGTGCGGATACATTGACACTGACGGAAATGTTATCGTCGGATATGGTATCTTTGAGGATGTTCGCCCGGTTCATAATCACATGGCATGGGTTAAATACGGCGGAAAATGGGGAGTGATATCTTTTGAATAAAACATTTTCACGAAAGGGGAAAGGCTATGATCGCTCTGCCAAAGCTTATTAAACGTTTTATCAAAAAGCCTGATAAGCCGGCTCTGCCCATTCCTGAACCCTTCACTGCTGAGGATATAAAAGTGGAGTCCAGTATCTGTACAGGCGAGAAAACTATCGGTTTCTACGATAAAAAAGCTCATCGGCTGCGGTATGAGGAGCTTGTCCGTTCAGAACAGGATATTCGTGATTTTTATGCTAAGTATGGGATAAAAAAGTGATGTTCCCGATCCAGCAGAAGATCTCTTCGGAAACTGCCCGGAAAGCTTGTCCGGATACTAATCAAAACACGTTGAAAACGGCACACAGCGAGAAGAAATATTTCAAAAAAGCTCTTGACAAGCTCGGAAAAATATGATAAAATAGTATTGCCGCTTGTGAACAGGCTTTAAAGCTGTGTCCTCACACGCCTGTGACAGCGAGTTTATGAAAAAGGCAGGTGCCATAAAAGTATGTACGCAGTTATTGAAACCGGCGGAAAGCAGTATCAGGTAAACGAAGGAGACGTTATCTTCATCGAGAAGCTCAATGTTGAGGCTGACGAGACAGTTAAGTTCGACAAGATCGTTGCTCTCGGAACAGATGAGGGTATAAAGATCGGTACTCCTTATGTTGAGGGTGCAGCTGTTGAGGCTAAGGTCGTTAAGAACGGCAAGGCTAAGAAGATCACTGTTTTCACCTACAAGCCTAAGAAGGGCGAGAAGAGAAAGCAGGGTCACAGACAGCCCTATACTCAGGTTAAGATCGAAGCTATCAAGGCTTGATCATGATACTTGCAGAGTTTAGTAAAAAAAACAACGATTATAAGGGATTCCGTGTCAGCGGACACGCCGGCTATGCGGACAGCGGACAGGATATAGTCTGTGCAGCTGTAACTACGGCTGTGTCGTTTGCTGCAAACCTCATCACCGACGGCTTTGGCTGTAAAGCTGAGGCAGAAGCTGAGGAAAATGCCATAGTCTGTAAGGTGAAAAAGCCGGACAGCTCCGCTAATACAATTATAAGTATGCTTGTGGAGCAGCTCAGGCAGATTTCCGAGGAGTTCCCTGAAACAGTTCATATCACTATTTCGGAGGTGTAAATTATGATCAAGGTTAGCATCCAGTTCTTCGCTCATAAGAAGGGTGTTGGTTCTACAAAGAACGGCAGAGATTCCGAGTCCAAGAGACTTGGTGTCAAGAGAGCTGACGGTCAGTTCGTAAAGGCTGGCAATATTCTGGTTCGCCAGAGAGGTACTCATATCCATCCCGGTGTGGGCGTAGGCATTGGCTCTGATGATACAATTTTCGCAACAGTAAGCGGAAGAGTAAAGTTCGAGCGTTACGGTCGTGACCGTAAGAAGGTTTCTGTTATTGCAGAGCAGTAATCACTGAAAATAAAATCCCGAGCTTTTTGCTTGGGATTTTTTCGGTTATTGCTTTAAAGCAGTAATGCCAGCATTGTGAAGGCAATAACCACAGACCCTTAAAGCTTTGAATGTGGACATTAAAAATGTTCACCTGCGTTTATGAAAGGACGTGGAAAAATGTTCGTTGATCAGGCTAAGATCAAAATAAAAGCCGGAGACGGCGGAGACGGTGCCGTTTCTTTCCACCGTGAAAAATATGTTGCTGCCGGAGGTCCGGACGGAGGCGACGGCGGCAGAGGCGGCGACGTGATATTTCAGGTCGATGATAATTTTTCGACCCTTATCGACTTCAGGTATAAGCGCAAATATGTGGCTGAAAAGGGTCAAAACGGCGGTGCAAGAAACTGTACCGGCAAAAGTGCCCCGCCACTTATTGTTAAGGTTCCGAGAGGCACCGTTATCAGGGACGCTGCCACCGGTAGAATTATGGCAGATATGTCCAGCGATGAGCCAAAGGTTCTTGCAAAAGGCGGTGCAGGCGGAAAAGGAAATGTCCATTTCGCTACATCTACCCGGCAGATACCTCGTTTTGCAAAGCCGGGTTTTCCAGGAGAAGAGTTCGAGATAACTCTTGAGCTTAAGCTTCTGGCAGATGTCGGACTTGTTGGCTACCCGAATGTGGGAAAATCAACGCTGATATCTGTAGTCAGCGCAGCAAAGCCTAAGATAGCCAATTATCATTTCACCACACTTACCCCGGTGCTGGGAGTAGTAAAGACCGGTGAAGAACGTTCATTTGTAATGGCTGATATTCCGGGACTTATCGAGGGCGCAGGTGACGGAGTAGGTCTGGGGCATGAGTTTCTGCGTCATGTTGAAAGGTGCAGACTGATAGTTCATGTGCTTGATGTTTCCGGAGTTGAGGGACGTGATCCTAAGGAAGATTTCCGGATAATAAATGGTGAGCTGGCAAAGTTCAACGAGGAGCTTGCTCAGCGTCCGCAGATAGTTGCTGCAAATAAGTGCGATATGGCTACAGAAGAGCAGATCGCTGAGCTTAGAAGCTTTATTGAAGAGCAGGGTATACCGTTTTATACTATTTCTGCTGCAACAACTCAGGGTACATCGGAGCTTGTAATGAAAATTGCTGAAAAACTGGAGACCCTTCCGCCAATACGAGAGTATGAGCCTGATCCTATTCCACAGGCTGAGCTTGACGAAATGGCTGGAGCAGGAAAGAAGTTTGAGGTAATTGAAGAAGACGGAGTTTACTTTGTTGAAGCACCGTGGCTTCAGCCGATCATGCGTACAGTTGATCCGAATGATTATTCCTCACTTCAGTATTTCCAGAGAGTGCTGATAAACAGTGGGATTATTGCTAAGCTGGAGGAAATGGGAGTTCAGGAAGGCGACACAGTAAGCATAGAAGGCTTTGAGTTTGACTTTGTGTATTGATATGGATAATAATTTAACAGAACGTGAGGCAGCTGGCTATAGTCCGCTGAGTCTTGCGTTTCTCGGAGACAGTGTATACGACACCCTGATGAGGGAATATCTCCTTAAAAAAGCAAATATGCAGGCTGGCAAGCTTCATGCAGAGAAGGTCAGACTGGTGTGTGCAGAGTTTCAGGCAAAGGTTTATGACCATATTCTGGACAGGCTGAGTGAAAGGGAAGTTGCTGTGCTGAAAAGAGGCAGAAATGCTGCGGGAACTCATGTCCCTAAGCACGCTGAACCGGCTCAGTACCGCAAAGCTACAGCGGTTGAAAGCCTGTTTGGATATCTTTGTCTATTGGGAGATGAGGTCCGTATGCGTGAGATTTTTGATATGGTGAAGGAAATTATCCTGGAGCAGGAGATATAACTGCACAGGTAAATATATCACAAGGAGGTAAAAAAATGAAAAATAGGGAAAATAAGACACCGGCAATGGATCTTGTACTTGGAACAGGCATTGGCTTTGCTGTTGGATTCGTACTTGGAGCAGCTTTAGTTGCAATATTTGACTACCGTGATACAAGGCGTGAATACTTGAAGAGGATCAGAAGAGATTCTGACGAGAATTATTACTACTCTACAGACTGAACGGAAAGGTTGGATAAATATGTCAGGTCATTCAAAATGGAATAATATCAAGCGTAAAAAGGAAGCTACCGATGCTGTAAAGGGAAAGATTTTCACCAAGATCGGCAGAGAGATCACAGTTGTAGTAAGAGAAGGCGGTCCGGATCCTAATAATAACAGCAAACTCCGTGATCTTATTGCAAAGGCTAAGGCTAACAATGTTCCTAATGACAACATTGAGAGAGTTATCAAGAAGGCTGCCGGCGGTGAAGATAAGAACAACTACGAGAACATGGTGTATGAGGGATACGGTCCTAACGGCGTAGCTGTTATCGTTGAGTGCCTTACTGACAACAAAAACAGAACTGCCGGAGATGTACGTCATTATTTTGATAAATTCGGCGGAAACCTGGGTACTCCCGGCTGCGTATCCTTTATGTTCAGCAAGAAGGGCATTGTGGTTTTGGAGAATACAGGTCTTGACGAAGATGCAGTAATGGAAGATGTATTTGAGCTGGGCGGCGATGATTTTGATGTTAACGATGAGACCGTTGAGATCGAGTGTGCGCCGGAAAATGTTTCAGCACTTCGTGAGGGTTTAACAGCAAAGGGCTACAATGTTATTTCAGCAGAAGCTATGCAGGTTCCTTCAACTTATACCACCCTTACTGATGAGGAGCATATCAAGAAGATGAATCTTCTTCTTGAGCATCTTGAAGACAACGATGATGTTCAGAATGTTTATCACAACTGGGATATGCCAGAAGAGTAATCTCAAACTATAAAAGTATTCAGGGAGCACTGAAAAGTGTTCCCTGTTTTTGCAATTATTCTAATTAAGCTATTGACAAATAATGCTTAATGTGATATTATATTACTGTAATATCTGTACTATTTCGATTAATACGCATTTGCGCTTCAGCAGTTAAAGCTGCTTTTACTGCTGTTAAGATGATAGGAGATAACTGAAATGATTGATATATCAAAGGTTGAAAATGACGCAGAATTAAGACAGATAGCTGTTCTGGCAGATGAGATATGGCATGAGTGTTTTGTAGGCATTATCAGTGAAGGACAGATAGATTATATGGTGAAAAAGTTCCAGTCATATGAGGCTATGAAGAATCAGATCAGCAAGCAGGACTATTATTATCTTGCAGTGCGTGAAAACAATGAGCTTTGTGGATATATTGGTGTCAAGCCTGAGAAGGATGACAGATTCTTTCTTAGCAAGCTTTACCTTCACAGCTCAAAAAGAGGAAGGGGAATTGCTTCGGAAATGCTGAGGAGAGTGTTCAGTGAAGCCCGTGATCACGGCAAAAAATCGGTATATCTTACGGTGAACAAGCATAATGACCATGCTGTTGATGTGTACAAAAAAACCGGATTTGAGCTTATTGACACAGCTGTCACAGATATTGGCGGCGGCTATGTGATGGACGATTACATTTTTAGCTATAAACTGTAATATTTCCTGGTTTCTCTGCAATAAACTGTAGTAAATATTATTGCAGGGGGAAGAGAATGGGAATAGCAGAGACTATAATAATTGCCGCAGGACTGGCAATGGACGCATTTTCCGTATCAATTTGCAGGGGACTGTCCATGCAGAAAATCAGCTATAAAGGCGCAGCTTTAACAGCGCTGTTTTTTGGTGCTTTTCAGTTTATCATGCCGGTTATCGGCTATTTTGCTGGATTGCGCTTTGATAGATACATCAGTGCAGCTGGCAGCTGGGTGGGATTTATTCTTCTCACTGCGGTAGGAGGAAAGATGATTTTCGAGGCAGCTCGTGGAGAAGATGAAGCAGAAATATCGCCTTACAGTCATGATTTGTGGGAGCTGTTTATGCTTGCAGTTGCCACAAGTATTGATGCACTTGCAGTTGGAGTTGTATACGCAGCGCAGGGTGAAGGGATATTCTTTCCGGCAGCAGTTACAGGCTGTGTGACATTTATACTGAGTCTTTGTGGAGTTGGAATAGGGTATAAATCTGGCGGAAAATTTGGAAGGAAAGCGGGTATTCTTGGCGGAGCAGTGCTTGTGGTCATAGGTATAAGACTGTTGATAATACAATGAGTAATATATTGTAAAAACATTGACAAATCATTATTGTTATGATATAATAATCTTATTGATATTGAAGGGAGAAAAAGTTTATATGAACAAAAATATCTTTTTGAGGGCGATAGCATTATTGTCCATATCGGCATCTTTGCTTTTAAGCTCCGTTTCCTGTGCTTCAGCAACAGTAGAAATGCCAAGTATTACTGAGACTTATACCCTTGAAAAACAGGATATCGAGAATTATATAAGTGTCAGCGGCAGCGTTGAAGGCTCTGATATTGTGAAAATCACCAGTGACATCACTGCAAAAGTCGCTTCACTCAATGTTGAGGTGGGCAGCAGTGTTAAGAAAGGTGATGTTCTCTGTGTTTTTGATACCACAGACCTCCAGAGTGAATATGATAACCTTAAGAATACCTCGGACAAGTCTAACCAGCGCCAGCAGTCTCAGCATAATATCAACCAGCGCAACTATGACAATGCAGTTTCTGAAAAACAGACTGCTCTTGCTCAGGCTCAGCGTGCTGTGGACAATGCTATAAATTCCCGTGACAAAGCATACAATAAGTATAATGATCTGGGAAACAAAATGAATACATACTATAGTGAGTATTCTTCACTCTACGATCAGGCTTATGCTGGCGGAGAATTAGACGAGATTGCATACGCTAAAAGTCAGGAAAAACTCCAGCAGTATGAATCTGCTAAGGCAGAGTATGAAAGCATAGGAGATTCTCTCAGCACCTATGATAACGCAGTTCAGGATGCTTATGATGCTTATGCTGCTGCTGAAAAGTCTGCGGATGCTGCTATTCAGGCGGCCAAAGATGTGCTGAATGCTGAGCAGTTTGATTTTGATGATTCAACAAATGCTCAGCTGGAAAAGCTTCAGGAAAAAATAGATAAGTGTACCGTAACTGCTCCCCAGGACGGTATAATAACCTCTCTTAATGTTGCAGTGGGAAGCATTCCTTCCTCTGAGGCTATAATGACTATAGAGAAAACCTCTTCGCTGCGGATAAAAGCAACTATTAATGAAGCTGATATACTCAAAGTCCATGAGGGACAGAAAGCTATTATAACTACCAGTGCAACGGGAAAAGAAGAGTTTTCAGGCAAGGTCGCACGAGTTGTCAACATCATGAGCGGTCAGTATAACAATGTCTATACCGGTGAAAGTGAGGGAGGCGGATATTCCGCTGAGATCGAGATCGACCCTTCATCAGCTACTCTGCTTATTGGAATGAATGCAAAGATCAAGATAATACTTGATGAGAAACGTGATGTTTTTGCTGTACCTTATGATTCCATAATTGAGGAGGAAGACGGTTCTTACAGCGTTTATATTGCCGAGGAAAACGGTGAAGGATATACTGCTCATAAGATCAGCATTGAAAAAGGTCTTGAGACAAATTATTTAACTGAAATTATTTCATCTGAACTTAAAGACGGCAGCTTTGTCATAACCAATCCGGATTCTGTTTTTGAGGGCAAGGACATAGACGTTTCCGTAAGCTATTACGACAACATCGACGGTGAATGAAATGGCAAAGAAAATAATTGAGATGAGTAACATCATCAAACGCTATTACATCGGTCAGCCAAATGAGCTGCAAATACTCAATGGTATATCAATTGATATATATGAGGGTGAATTTGTGGCGATCGTAGGCGCTTCCGGTTCAGGAAAAAGTACCCTGATGAATATTATCGGTGCGCTGGACAAGCCTACTGTCGGAACTTATCATCTCAACGGCGTTGACATCAGCAGCCTTTCTGACAAGCGCCTCAGCAAAATACGCAATAAGGAAATAGGTTTTGTTTTTCAGACCTTTAACCTTATACCTCGTACCAGCGCTCTGAAAAACGTGGAGCTGCCCATGCTTTATGCTGGAAAATCCAGAAGAGAGCGTATAAGCAGAGCAAAAGAGCTGCTGGAGTTGGTTGAGATGACTGACCGTTCAAGTCATAAGCCGAACGAGCTGTCCGGCGGTCAGAAGCAGCGTGTGGCTATAGCACGAGCTATGGCAAATGATCCTTCGATCATTCTTGCCGACGAGCCAACCGGTGCCCTTGACAGTAAGACGGGCAGACTGGTAATGGATATTTTCCATAAGCTCCATAAACAGGAGAAAAAGACGATCGTCCTTATCACTCACAGTCCGGAGCTGGCTTCGGAGACTGAGCGTATCATCACTATCAGTGACGGTTCCATTATTTCGGATACGGGCAACCCTGATATCGGTGCTGATCATGCTGAGAATAACGAGTCAGTCCGTCAGCAGTATGAGGAAAATTCAGAAGCTTCCGCTGATAATTCAGATGATATGCCAAAGCCAGTTGATCTGAAAAAGAAGGAGGCGCATGAGAAATGAGTATATTTGAAAGCATAAAAATGGCATTCAGCTCTATTGCATCAAATAAAATGCGTTCTCTTCTGACCATGCTGGGAATAATAATCGGTATAAGTGCGGTTATTACAATAACCACTCTTGGATCGACACTTCGCTCCACTGTAAAGGGTGCAATGGATTCACTGGGAATGAATTTGTTTTATGTATATCTTATTGAGCGTGATCCGGAGGATCCGAATTCAATGACTGTAAGTCCAGATGATGCAATGACAATGGATATGCTGAAAGAGCTGACAGATAAATATCCTGGTGAGATTCATATTGCTATGGATACAAGTGCCGGTGACGGTACGCTTACAAATTCCCGTACAGAAAATGTAGATGTATCCGTTACAGGAGCATTTTACGGAACCTTCGATTATAACGGATTGAAGATACTCTCCGGCAGAAGACTGAATATGCGTGACAACATGG
>CAMNFW010000076.1 GCA_946537565.1 uncultured Ruminococcus sp.
GAACCAAAGTATAAAAGAATCCTTCTTAAAGTCAGCGGTGAAGCTTTGGCAGGCAGTCAGAAGACCGGTCTTAACTATGAGGTTATCACCGATATCTGCAAGAGCATAAAGAAGTGTTCGGACGCAGGCGTACAGGTGGCAGTCGTAGTTGGCGGAGGAAATTTCTGGAGAGGAAGATCCAGCGGTGCTATGGACAGGACCCGTGCCGATCACATCGGTATGCTGGCAACTGCTATGAATGCCCTTGCCCTTGCTGATGTGCTTGAATCCCTGGGCTGCGTTGTAAGAGTGCAGACCGCTATCATTATGCAGCAGGTCGCTGAGCCTTATATCCGCAACCGGGCTGTAAGACACCTGGAAAAGGGCAGGATAGTCATTTTCGGCTGCGGTACCGGCAATCCTTTCTTCTCCACTGATACTGCTGCTTCTCTGCGTGCAGTTGAGATAGGTGCAGATGTATTTCTTAAGGCTACTCTTGTGGACGGTGTTTATGACAAGGATCCCCATAAGTTTGATGATGCAAAGAAGTACGAGACCCTCAGCTTCAGCAGAGTCATCAGTGAAGATCTTGGCGTTATGGACAGCACTGCTGCTGCTATGTGCCGTGACAACAAGATGAAGATGCTGGTATTCGATCTCAGCCGCCCGGACAATATCTTTGATGCTGTTATGGGTGAAAACGTCGGAACACTGGTTTACGAAGAATGATCAAAATTTTACACAATATCGAAAGGAAGAATCAGCAATGAAAGAAACTATCAATCACGCAAAGGAAAAAATGAACAAGAGCCTCGCCGCCCTCGACAAGGAATTCGCTGCTGTAAGAGCCGGAAGAGCTAATCCTGCTGTTCTTGACAAGGTGCTTGTGGACTATTACGGTTCGCCTACTCCTGTCAACCAGATGGCTGCTGTATCTGTATCTGAGGCAAGGATACTCGTTATCCAGCCCTGGGATAAGTCCACCCTCAAGCTCATCGAAAAGGCTATCCAGGCTTCTGATATCGGCATTAATCCCACCAATGACGGCAACGTTATCCGTCTCGCTTTCCCTCAGCTCACTGAGGACAGACGTAAGGAGCTTTGCAAGAGCATCAAGAAAATGGGCGAGGACTGCAAGGTCGCTGTCCGTTCTATAAGACGTGATACTATGGATAAGCTTAAGGCTAAAAAGAAAAATTCAGAGATAACTGAGGACGATCTTAAGGACGCTGAAAAGAAGGTGCAGGACCTTACAGACAAGGCTTGCGCTGATGCAGATAAAGCCGTTTCCGCTAAGGAAAAAGAGATCATGACTGTCTGATCGGTGAGATATGGCGTTATTTGGAAAAAAAGATGCTAAGGAGCTTGTCCTTCCGGATAAGCTCCCGGCACACGTTGGATTCATAATGGACGGCAACGGCCGCTGGGCTAAAAAACGTGGTCTGCCTCGCAGCTTCGGGCACCGTGAGGGTGCTAAGAATTTCAAGAGGATCGTCCGCTATTGCAAGGATATCGGTTTGCAGAACATCAGCTTTTACGCTTTTTCTACCGAAAACTGGCAGCGTCCGAAGGATGAGGTCGCAACGATTATGGAGCTTTTCCGGGATTATATCGTTGATGTCAGGAACTTTCTCAGCGAGAATACCCGTATGATCTTCCTCGGTGACAAAAGTGCCTTCGATCAGGATCTCCAGGAGAAAATGCTGAAGCTCGAAGAGGATACCGCTCATTATACTGAAATGACCCTGATGATGGCTGTCAACTACGGCGGACGGGACGAGATCGCTCATGCCGCAAGGATCCTCGCTCAGAAGGCTCTGAACGGTGAGATCGACCCGAAGGATATCACGGAGCAGTCTGTTGCTGATGAACTTTATACTAAGGGTATACCTGATGTTGATCTGGTAATAAGACCCAGCGGTGAGCTGAGACTTTCCAATTACCTTATCTGGCAGTGCGCTTATGCAGAGTATTATTTCACTGATATCCTCTGGCCTGATTTCACTCCGAAGGAACTGGATAAAGCTCTTATCGACTTCGACAGCCGCCACCGCCGCTTTGGAGGTGTGTGAATGAAGACGAGGATAATTTCCGGTGCGGTAGGTGTACTGATACTGGCTGCGGTGCTGTATTTCCATGATAATTACTTTGTACTGCCGGCAGCTGTGGCTGTTATGTCTGTTATCATGCTTTACGAGCTGCTCAGAGCTGTAAAGCTCCAGAATAACAAAATGATACTCTTTGCAGCGGCCGAGCAGGCTTTAACAACTCCCTTCCTGTACAATGAAATGTATGTGAGGGTCCGTGAGACCTCAATGACGGAGGGTGCAGAGGTGCTTACATCAACATATTCCCAGATGAACGGTGTTGTGATGGTAAACAGCTACATGATCGCTCTGGAAAGTATACTGATAGTATTTATTACATGGATATTCACACACAAAAAAGTCCGCTATGAACAGATCTTCTTTGCACTGGCGGTGATGATACTCGTGCCCCAGGCTATGTCATCAATTGTCCGCATCGAGAGAATGTTCCCCGACAACAGAGGTCTGTTTTACCTTATTATGGCACTGTGCGGTGCGTGGGTAGCTGATACCGGCGCTTACTTTACAGGTGTTGCGATCGGAAAGCACAAGCTCTGCCCTGAGATAAGCCCGAAAAAAACCATTGAAGGCTTTATCGGCGGTATCCTTACAACGGCTGTTGCTTATGCTGCCGCTTTTTCGATCTACAACGGCTTCGAGCTGAAAAAAACTGCGATAATGTTTGCAGCAGGCGCTGTTTGTGCAGCTGTGGGAACTCTCGGTGATCTGTCTGCTTCAATGGTCAAGCGTCAGATCGGTTTCAAGGATTACGGTAAGATCATGCCCGGCCACGGCGGTCTTATGGACAGGTTCGACAGCGTTTTATTCGTGGTGCCGACGTTCTATGTATTCCTGGTGGTCTTCCCGAAGCTGACGGAGCTGCCGAAATGATTTAGAGATGTAAAAAAGTGACTATATCCCGGTATAGTCATTTTTTGTCATGATGAATTATCCTTAGATAAAGGAGATATAATATAATGAATAAGAAATTATCCGTCCTCGGTTCGACCGGTTCTATCGGAACTCAGTCTCTGGAGATCTGTGAAAAACACGGCATGGAGATCGTTGCTCTTGCCGCCCACAGCAGCGTTGAACTGCTGGAAGAGCAGGTCAGAAAATTTTCACCGAAATATGTGTGCATATACCGTGAGGATAAATATGCTGAGCTTAAACAGCGTCTCAGTGACACTTCTGCTCAGGTGCTGTGCGGTATGGAAGGTCTGTGCAGGATAGCTGAGCTGGAGGAAAATGATATCGTTCTCAATTCAGTTGTGGGAATGGTGGGTCTTCTGCCGACTCTTACTGCCATTAATGCCGGCAAGGATATCGCTCTTGCCAACAAGGAGACCCTCGTTGCAGGCGGTGAGCTTGTGATGAAGCTGGCTGCTGAAAAGGGTGTGAAAATTTATCCCATTGACAGTGAGCATTCGGCTGTGTTCCAGTGTTTGCAGGGCAATAAACGGTCTCAGCTCAAAAATATGATCCTCACCGCTTCCGGCGGTCCCTTTTACGGTTACACCTACGATCAGCTGAAAAATGTCACTAAGGCTCAGGCTCTTCATCACCCTAACTGGGAAATGGGAAACAAAATCACCATTGATTCTGCCACCCTCATGAACAAGGGTCTGGAATTTATCGAGGCAAAATGGCTGTTTGATCTGCGTCCTGATCAGATACAGATAGTTGTACACCCCCAGAGCGTTATACATTCAGCGGTGGAGTTTAATGACAACGCTGTCATTGCTCAGCTTGGCGTGCCGGATATGAAGATACCTATCCAGTATGCTCTTCTCTACCCTGAAAGAGTTGAATGCCCCACGAAAAGACTCTCTCTCACAGATTACGGTACGCTGACCTTCGGCAAGCCTGACCTTGAAACCTTCAAATGCCTCAGCACTGCGATAAAAGCTATTGAAAGAGGAGGAGCTTATCCGTGTCTGGTAAATTCAGCCAATGAAGAGGCTGTTGGCGCATTTCTCAGGGACGAGATAGAGTTTATACAGATAGGAGAGATCGTATCTTCGGTGCTGGATAAATTTCCGGCTGCTGAGATCAGAAATTATGATGATGTTATGGAAGCTGACAAAAAGGCAAGAGATCACGTCAGAAGTCTTGTCGGCTGATCTGTTTCAGAAAGGATAATGCAGATGGGTATTGTTATAGCATTGCTGATATTTGGACTTATAGTTACTGTTCATGAGTTCGGACATTTTATCTGTGCAAAGCTCAGCGGTATAAAGGTGCTGGAATTTTCCGTAGGAATGGGACCTAAGCTTTTGCAGAAGCAGAAGGGTGAAACTAAATATTCCCTGAGACTTCTGCCGGTGGGCGGTTACTGTGCAATGGAAGGCGAGGACACCGATACCGGCGACGAAAGAAGCTTCCGGAATGCTAAGCTCTGGAAGAGAATGATAGTCCTGGCAGCCGGTGCTGCGATGAATTTTGTGCTGGGATTTGTGCTTCTTATTATAATGAGCAGTATGTTTGATTCCATTCCCACCACCCAGATCAAAGGCTTCAGCGGTGTAAGGAATGAGGACGGCAGCGTTGTGTATTACGCTGAAAGCTATAACACCGGTCTGCGCCATGATGATGTTATCGTGGAAATGGACGGCACCAGCATCTACAGTATCCTCGACCTGAACTATATGTTTGCCACCACCACAAAGGATAAGCATGACCTTGTGGTGAAAAGAAACGGTGAAAAAGTGGAGCTGCCTGATGTGGTCTTCAAGGACAACGCTCCCGGCGCAGGAGCCTCCGATATCGACTTCGGACTGGTGACGAAGGACAAAAACCCCGGAACGGTCATAGTCTGCTCCGGACAGATATTCCGTTCAATGGGGCATATCGTGTTCATGTCACTGAAACAGATGGTCACAGGAAAAATGAGCAAGGACGATGTTTCCGGTCCTGTGGGAGTTGTCTCAGCCATAAACGAAACTGCCAAGGAAAGCGAAAGCACCGAAGATGCAGTTTTCAATATCATTTATATGGCTTCACTGATAACAATAAACGTGGGAATATTCAATCTCCTGCCAATTCCCGGTCTTGACGGCGGACGGCTGCTTTTCTGCTTCATTGAGCTGGTGCGCCGCAAGCCTGTAAAGCCGGAGCATGAAGGCTATGTGCATCTTGCAGGAATGATACTGCTTTTCGGCATTATGATATTCGCCACTTACAACGATATTATGCGGCTTATCACCGGTGGGTGAGAGCTGTTTCAGCGGAGGAAAGCTATGAGAAATGTTAAAACAGTAAAGGTCGGGGACTGTGTCCTCGACGGTAAGCATATATACATACAGTCAATGCTCAATGCCCGTTCTGATGATATTGAAGGCAGCGTAAAGCAGGCTGTTGAACTGGAAAAGGCAGGCTGTGAGATAGTGCGGGCAGCGATACCGAATAAGGAGGCTGTAAAGCTTATCCCGGCAATAAAAGAGGCTGTAAAGATACCTCTTGTGGCGGATATTCATTTTGACTACCGGCTTGCCATTGAAGCTGCCGCAGCCGGTGTTGACAAGATAAGGATAAATCCCGGAAATATCGGGGATATGGACAGGGTAAAGCAGGTGGTTGAGGCTTGCAGAGCAAAAGGTCTGCCCATTAGGATAGGTGTCAATTCAGGCTCGCTGGAAAAGGAGATCCTCGCTAAATACGGCTCGCCTACACCGGAAGCTCTGGTGGAAAGTGCAATGGGTCACGCTGCACTGCTGGAGCGTTTTGATTTTGACGATATCGTAATTTCAATAAAATCCTCCGATGTCAGCAGAATGATCGAATCCTACAGGCTCGCAGCTGAGAAGTGTAATTATCCGCTGCATTTAGGTGTCACCGAAGCCGGCACAGAACGCATGGGTCTTATAAAATCAGCCATTGGCATCGGTTCACTGCTCTGCGACGGTATCGGTGAGACTATCAGGGTTTCGCTGACTGATGAGCCGGTGAAGGAGATTGAAGCCGCTAAGGATATTCTTAAGTGTATCGGAAAGCGTGGGGGAGTGAAGATAGTTTCATGTCCCACCTGCGGAAGAACAAGAATTGATCTTATCGGCACTGCAAAAAAAGTTGAGGCTGCCCTTAAGGATTCTGACAAGGATATCACCGTTGCAGTTATGGGCTGTATCGTCAACGGTCCCGGAGAAGCCCGTGAAGCTGATGTGGGAATTGCCGGCGGTGACGGCTGTGCTGTGATATTTAAAAAGGACGGCACCCAAAGAAAGATCAAGGAGGAGGATATTGTCGCCGAGCTTCTTGCTGAGGTGGACAAGCTTTGATTTATGAAAGTCAATCTGGCAGAATTTTTAAAGGATTTTTGCACTGAGATACCGGAGAGCATCAGCAGCGGCGAGGTCTATCGGCTGACCTATACTGAAGATCTTAAGCATTTCAGTATTTATGCGGATTTTACCAAGCTGCTTGAATATGAGGATATTCTGCTCTTTGAGCGGGCGGTCAGGGAAGCTGTCAGGACTGACAGTGTAAGGCTGATGCCCCATTATCCTGCTGAGCTTTTTTGTCTGGGATATTTCAGTACGCTGATCGGACAGATGAAGCGTGAGGTCTCGGTGGTGAACGGCTTCCTCGAAAACGCTGAGACTGAGCTGTCCGGAAATGTGCTGAAAATCAAGCTTTTTCACGGCGGAAGAGATATTCTTGATAAATATGATTTCTGCGGCAGGCTGTCACAGCTCATCTATAATCAGTTCAGCACCGATATCAAGGTCACACTCGATGGCGGCGAGCCTGTAACTAAAGATGAATATGATGAGCTTATGGAGCAAATGGCTGCCGATCTGCCTGACTATTCAGAGCAGTTCAAGCCGGTGCCTGATGCTGAGGAGTTAAAGCGTGAGGAAGCTGCTGCGGTAATTCCGACTAAATCAGTAGACATAACCTCCCTTAACAAGGACTTTGAACCGGATTCCGCTGAGATAATCACCGGCAGAGCTATCCGTGAAGAGCCAAGCTCCATCGCTGAGGTCATGGACCGGCTGGGTACAAAGGCTGTTGTTGTCGGTGATGTGTTTGCAGTTGAGTTCAAGGAGCTGAAAAACGAAAAGACCGTTGTCACTTTTTCTATCACCGATTACAGCGGCTCACTCATGGTGAAAATGTTCATAAAAACCGGCGATGAGGACGAAATGAACAAGCTGTCAGCCGTCAAAAAAGGCACGGCGATACTGGTTTCCGGTAAGATAGATTACGATACTTATGCAAGAGATATCGTCATTTCCGGCGACAGAAGCAATAAGCTGTCCATTATCAAAGTCAAGCGTATCCCTAAAATGGACACTTACCCTGAGAAGCGTGTGGAGCTGCACTGCCACACAAATATGTCCGCTATGGACGCTGTAACCGATCCGGTAAAGCTCATTTCAAGAGCGGCTGAATGGGGTCATCAGGCTATGGCGATCACCGATCACGGCTGTGTTCAGGCGTTCCCGGACTGTATGTACAATATGCCGAAAAATTTCAAGGTCATTTACGGCTGCGAGGCTTATATTGTCAACGACATCGACCGGGAAATGATACTGAAAGCTCCCGACAGCAGAAGCTTCAACGATGAAATTATCGTGTTCGACGTTGAGACCACCGGTCTGAGCTTTGCCAATGACAGGCTGACCGAGATCGGTGCTGTAAAGCTTAAAAATTTGCAGGTCACTGACAGCTTCAATACAAAAGTAAATCCCGGAAAGCATATCCCTGAGAAGATCACTGAACTGACCGGCATCAGCGATAACGATGTAAAAGATGCGCCCGGTGAAGCTGAGGCTATCAGAATGTTCATGGAATTCTGCGGAGATTCGCCGGTTCTTGCTGCTCACAATGCCAGCTTCGATACCACAATGATAAACGAAGCCTGCTCAAGACAGGGCATTGATTTTAAGTATAACTGGCTGGACACTCTCATTCTCTGTCAGGCTATGCTGCCGGAAATGGGGCGTCATAAGCTGAATCATGTGGCTAAGACCCTTAAGCTTGGAAAGTTCGATCATCATCACGCCTCGGACGATGCACTGATGCTGGCTAAGATCTATATTGAGCTTATCGGCAGGCTTAAAACTGAACGGGAATATTCAAAGCTCGATCAGCTGAATCTCCTTATCAGCGATATCGAAATAAAAAAACTCCGCTCCTATCACCAGATAATCCTCGTGAGAAATCAGGAGGGCATGAAAAATCTCTACAGGCTGGTCTCAATTAGCAACCTTGAATATTTCTACAAAAAACCCCTTATCCCTAAGTCTGTGCTTATTGAGCATAGAGAAGGTCTGATTTTCGGAAGCGCCTGTGAAGCCGGTGAGCTGTTCCAGGCAATGGTCAATAAAAAGCCTCAGGACAAAATCGATAAGCTGGCTAAGTTTTATGATTACCTGGAAATTCAACCCATCTGCAATAACGAGTTCATGGTGCGTGAGGGTACGGCTGCGGACGATGAGGAGCTGAGAGATTATAACCGGCGGATAGTTGAAATGGGCGA
>CAMNFW010000077.1 GCA_946537565.1 uncultured Ruminococcus sp.
TCCCTGCCAGCTCAGGTTTCTACCTTTGCTTAGCAGGGATATTAGCTGTTTATTTTATACTAAGAAATTTTATACCAGCATTGGCTCCGTTTTGAATGTGAGACTCACCGGGGTCTCCTCATCTGAACTATAGCTTACGCTGCTGCTTGAACTATCTGTATTTTCAATCAGCCATCCAAAGAACTCGTCGAAGTTGTCGCAGTCCACAAGCTTCCACTGCTTATTATACTTCGGATCACGATATTCATCGAAATCAGCAGGTGCTTTACCAGTTCTCTCGTACTCTGCTTTATATTCCTCTTCATTCATACCATACTGGAATGCAACCTTGAAGATCGTACCATATGTTGCATAAGCTCCAACCATACCGATTATTACTAATGCTGAAATAATGATACCGGCAATTGCCATTCCCTTTCCGCCACGCTTTGATACAAGAGCTATAATACCAAATATGATCGACAGCGGCGCACAGATCAATCCAAGTCCGCAGATACAGCACAGCAAGCTCACAAGACTTAGCACCAGTGATGCTATAGCAAGTCCTTTTTTCTCGCTGTTGATGTTCATGTTCGGATCGTAGCCGTTGTTGTAGTTAGGTGCGCCGTAGCCATTGTTGTAATTGTTTTCGTCGAACCCATTGTTGTAATTGTTGAAGCCTGCTCCCTGATCCTTCTGCTGGAAGTTGTTATCAAGATACTCTGACATAATTCTTCTCCTTTTATCTTTTAATATTTGGTCTATTTGACCATAATACCAATAATTATTGATGCTGCAAATAGTATAATATATATAAATGCAGACCTTGCTAAAAAGCTTTTAAAGCTTTCATCGTCCATGAATATTCCGTCATCAGTCTTTTTTGAATCGCCAATGAGCTTAATGTAAAAGTATATCAGTCCCAAACTCAATGCCGGTCCCACTGAACATAGTATCAGCGGAAGTACAGTATAAACGATTATTGCTGCTATATGCTTATCAATGATCTGCCTTACTCTGCTGTTATCCACTGCATCATCATCACTGTTCAGCGGAATATTTGGCAGAGAACGACCCTGATCAGACTGATCCATCCATTTGTACTGCCGGTTCATTTTTTTGTCGCTGTGTTCATGTCCTTTACCCTCCTCACACATATGAGGAGAATTATTATAACCCCTATCGCTCTGCGGCCGGTTTGGACTTACACTGGTCCGGCGGTCATTGCTTTCATGATCATGACCATCTTTACACATATGATCATTCCGTCTGCCGGTGTATTTTTCGTTTCCGAAATATCCTCTGCTTCCGAATGTCTTCGTTTCATCAGTAACGTCAATGTCCATTTCATTTATCTGATCAGAAGACGATTCATCTATACAGTCTCTGTCACGTTTGAAAAACATCAGCTATCACCTTTTTCCTAAAAACGTCAGACACTGGTTTCCCATGTCCAGCTGCGTATCTCAAGTTCATCAAGATTGTACGGCGTTTTCTGATATACACAGTAATTGAGCCAATTTGTAAACATGAGATTTGCTGTGCATCTCCATGAAAAAACAGGTGTCTTTTTCGGGTCATTATCAGGGAAATAGTTGTATGGGATCTGTATATCCAGCCCCTTGTCAACATCCCGGAAATACTCACTGGCAATCGTATCCCGGTCATACTCTGAATGTCCGGTTATGAAATACTGCCTGCCGTTTTTATTCGCAACGATATGAACTCCAGAAAGCTCCGACGAAGTAAGTATCTCAAGCTGAGATACTTTTTCTATATCTTCACGTCTTACCTCGGTATTCCGGCTGTGCGGAACATAGAATATATCATCAAAGCCTCTCAGCAGCTGACTGTTTTCAACCTCTGTCTTGTGCGGAAATATTCCGAACATTTTCTGCGGAAGCTGATACTTCGGTATTCCAAAGTGATAGTAAAGCCCAGCCTGCGCTGCCCAGCATATATATAAACTGGAAAATACATGGGTCTTCGACCATTCAAATATATCTGTGATCTCTTCCCAATAATCAACCTGTTCGTATTCCAGCAGCTCAACCGGCGCTCCTGTAACTATCATTCCGTCATATCTGTCGTCCCTGATCTGCTCAAAAGTCTTGTAAAATTCGTCAAGATGATGACGTGAAGTATTTCTTGAAATGTGTGATGCCATTTGCAGAAGGTCAATATCCACCTGCAATGGAGTGTTACTTAGCAGGCGCATAAGCTGGCACTCTGTCTCTATTTTTTTGGGCATGATGTTAACTATCAGCACCTTAAGCGGACGTATATCCTGATGCTCTGCCCTTTCCTTCGACATCACGAAAATATTCTCTTCCCCAAGCGTTTTGAATGCCGGAAGGTCAGAAGAGATTCTAATTGGCACTCCAAACTGCTCCTTTCTGATTCAATTATTGAATTTCCTGTTTTTTTCCATGACCGCAGGATCGACAGGAATTCATGTAGGAATCCAGATCAGTGCATATCTTGCTGCCCTTTGACAGAAATCTGAGCTTTATCAGATTTTCATATTTATCTTCACTAAGCTCAAATAACATTGTCTGGATACCCTTAAGCGTGCTTTTGAACATGACCGACCTTACAAGCCCGTCACATAACATAAGATCGCCGCCGTCGCTGTAATCATAGACTACGGTTTTTTCCTTTCCATAGGAATATGCAATATATCCTATAGGTGTTCCGCCGTCCATAGCTTCGGTGATATGGATATCAGTTCCTCCGGCTTTGCTGACTATTTCCTCATATCCTTCGGTATCAAATCTTTCCTGAATTTCCAGCATTTCACTTTACCTTTCCAATGGCTGTACGGATAGCTCTCAGCTCATCTGGTGTCAGCTCACGCCAGGCTCCCGGTTTCAGCATTCCAAGTTTCAGCGGACCAATACTGATTCGTCTCAGTCTCGCTACCTCAAGTCCGACAGCTTCACACATCTTTCTTATCTGACGGTTTCTGCCTTCTTTTATGGTGATAAGCATTACCACTCTGCCCGGTTCTTTCTCCTTTACAACAACTGTTGCGGGAAGAGTTTTTCTGCCGTCGATCTCCACCCCCTCTGACAGCTGCACAAGCTGGTCATCTGTTATATCCGGACGTACAGTTACACGATATGTCTTTGTGATATGCCTGCTGGGATGCATTATATCATTCGCAAACGCTCCGTCATTGGTGAACAGAAGCATTCCCTCAGAATTTCTGTCAAGTCTTCCAACAGGATAGACTCTCTCTTCCACATCTTCAAGCAGATCCATTACACACCGGCGGTCAAGCTCATCTGATACTGTTGTTACATATCCTCTCGGTTTGTTCATCATCAGATATATGAAATTTTTCTTCTTCGGCATATAAAGTCTTTCGCCGTCAATAGTGATAAGGTCGCTGTATCCGCATTTATCACCGGGTTTAACAGGTCTTCCGTTCAGCTTTACTCTGCCCTGAGACATAAGCTCTTCAGCCTTTCGGCGTGAACAGAAGCCGCTGTCAGCTATCATTTTCTGTATTCTGATCTTTTCCACTTCTACTCCTTTTGAAATACCGCACAAGCATTTATACGTTTTGTACTGCATTTACTGTTAGTTTCCGGAGAATAATCTCCTTAGTTTTTTACCAAGCTCACTGACCAAGCTTTGTTCTTCTTGTTTACTTATGTGTTCAGCATCCTCAGCAGCATAAAGTTTTATTCTTTTCAGCTCACGTCCGCCAAGTATTATACTCAGCTCCGCAGCCTCGTCACCTTTATTTACGGGCGCATAGGTATAAGGCGGAGCAATTACCTGATACTCTATATCCTCCGGTGATGAACTGTAAAATGTCATCTCCGGAATTTCCTCTGCATAAAGAGAAATGCTCTCTTTGTCAGAACCGGCAACTGCTGCTGTCATGTTTTCCGGAAGTTCAAGCCTTTGAAGATGGGTCTCCACAAAACAATAATCATACAAAGCCATATGATCGTTCCAGTCGTTGCGGTCATTAAGTGTGACACAGATAAGATGCTTTCCGTCCCTCTCGCAGGCGGAAACAAGACAGCGTCCGGCTTCATCGGTGAATCCTGTCTTTACACCATAAGTTCCACTGTATAGCGACAGGAGCTTGTTTGTATTTTTCAGCCAGCGCTTATACGGCGGATTGCCGTATTCAAGCTGGATCGATGTGCTTGAGCATATCTCACGGAACATTTCATTTTTCAGCGCTTCACCGGCAAGCACCGCCATGTCATATGCTGAAGAACCATGCCCTTCTCCTTCAAGTCCTGAAGGTGTTACGAAAAATGTCTTTGAAAGTCCCATTTCTCTTGCACGGCTGTTCATCATCCCGACAAAGCCTTCTATGCTGCCGCCTATCCTCACTGCTGCCGCATTTGCAGCATCGTTTCCTGACGGAAGCAGCATTCCGCAGCTGAGAGCATATTTCGTGACAATATCACCCTCCTGTAAACCCATTGAGGAGCCTTCAACATGAATCGCATCGCTGTCCACGACAAATTCCTCGTCAAGATCTCCGCTCTCCAGGCAAAGCAGGGCGCTCATTATCTTCGTCGTACTCGCCATCGGAAGCTTTTCCCCTGAATTATGAGAATACACCACATCATAGGTGTCAGCAGATATCACTGCTGCTGCCTTAGCACTGATCTCAGGTTCTTCCTGTGCGTATACGTTCATCTGTCCGGCAGTCATTGCTAAAACTGCTGCCGGTATTATCAAAACAAGCCCTTTCATTGCATACCTCCGCAGATAATTTTACTACAGGATATGCCAATTTATAAGGATTTATTACATCAGTCGCTGAGAACTACATCTGCTGTGTCCTCTTCTTCATCGCTGCTGCCCTTCTTCTTTTTAAGGAAGCCGCTTACCTTATCAATGATTCCGGGTACAGAACTTATAGCGTTGCTGATCGGGTCACTTCCGGATTCCATTGATACCATTTTGGCTGTTCCGTCTGGTGCTATAACAAGAAATCCCTCAGGGTTTATTGACACTCCGGCTCCGGCTCCGCCGCCAAACATATCCTTATCATACTTTGACGGGATATCTGAACCTCCGGAAGCAAATCCATAGCTGACCTTTGAGATCGGTATTACTGTTGTACCGTCTTCGAGCTTAATAGGATTTCCGATAACGGAATTGACATCCGCCATTTCCTTTACCTTTTCCATTGAGATGCCAAGTAACTCGTTTACAGAATTTTTGCTGCTCATATTTTACCTCATTTCTGCCTTGCGGCTGATTTTTTTCTGAATTTTCTCCGTCTGAGCTTATTTGGTATAAAATATTTAAAAATGTATATTACCAGGAACCATATTCCTGCAATAACCAATGTTCCAAGCTGGAAGCTTACTTTAACAGCTGCGTCCCAGCGGCTTTTTTTCATGGCAAAGCCAGGTTTCACATCTATGGTTTTGATCTTGACTGTGAACAGCGCACTCAGCCATGCCAGAAGATTATAGAATATTCCGCTTATCCTGCCATAATTCACCGCACATTTGTAAGCGTCTTCGTTGGCTATGATGAAGTCAATGTACAGCTCGCTCAGCTTTACTCCCTTGAATATTCTCAGCAGCGGACGGTCTGCCGCTCTCCAGAGATCAAGCACAAAATCTACCTTTTCACCAAGTGTCTTTTTTGGCTTTTCATTCTTGTCAGACTCTTCGTCCTCATCAGCGATATCATCTTCATTGATCTCCGGAGCAACAAGCTCCTCTTCTTCATCAGCACTGTCTGTATCATTTTCAGTTTCAGGCTTTGCAGTCTCCGGCTGCGAATTTTCAGTCTCCTGCTCTTCACTGGGATCGGTTTCATCTATTTCCGGCTCTTCAATTACATCATCATCTGTATTTTCATCATCTGAATCCGGCTGTTCATCATCAGAGCCTTCATTTTCCGCAGTCTGTTCATCATTTTCATTATCCTGCGCTGCTTCTTCTTTTTTCTTTTCTTTTCGTTTTTTCCACCAGCCAAGCAGCCCTCCGCCTTCTGAATCCATTACATTCAAAAGCCAAAGCTTTACCTTATAGCTGAATTTGCCTTCAACAAAGCTGACCTCAACTATTGCCGGAACTATACAGATCAATACGATCAGTCCAAGTATGATCAGCAAGATCCACAGCAGTATTTTCAGAATTATCATTCAGCCGCTCCTTTCACTGATCATCATTTTCAGAGGTACCGGTTTCGCTCTCTTCCGGCATTTCGATATCGTCAATACTGTCATTTTCATCTATTTCAACCGTTTCATGTCCCGGCAGCGGCGGAAGCTCTGAAAGTGAGCTTAATCCGAAGCTGCGAAGAAATATGGCTGTTGTTTTGTAAACTATAGGCTTGCCGGGTATATCCAGCCTTCCTGCCTCCTCTACAAGCCCCTTCTCTACAAGATTATTGACTACAGATGAGCTGTCTACTCCTCTTACATTCTCAACAAATCCCTTTGAAACAGGCTGATTATAGGCGATTATAGTCAATACCTCCATTGCTGCATTGGAAAGAGGCGTGGTCTTTTTGGTTTCCAGAGCTGCCCGTATCTGAGGTGCATAATCTTCACAGGCACACATCTGATAGCTGCTTTCAAGCTTTTTTATCCTGATGCCGCTGCCGTGATCCTCATATCTCTCGTTAAGCAGTCTTATCATTGACGGTATTGCTCCCACGTCAATTCCACTGGCTTCAGATATCCGGTATATCTCAATCGGCTCTCCGCTGGCAAAAATTATTGCCTCTACTGCTCCGAGCTTTTCTTTGATCTCCACCTTTTGCGTCCACCTCTTTCGCCTTTGAAAAATACTATCATATTATCTTCGCTGATAGTTATCCTGCCGGAACGTGTAAGCTCCAGCACTGCAAGAAAAGTTGCCACCCGTTCTGAGCGGTCTGTAATCCCATTATAGAGCGTATCCATATAGACCTGTCCGGTCTCATAAAGCTCACGGAGTATATGCACGACCTTTGTCAGTACAGGTACTATCCTTCGCTTTACAACGGAATTTATCTTATTCTCTATATGCCGCTCCTGCGATGTGTTCTTTAGATTTTTCTTTGAGATCCCACTGTATGCTGCAACAAGACGCTCAGGCTCATGCACAAGTGAATATGTCAGGTCAGCCTTTATTTTCATCTGTTTCCTGACGAATATGCTGCCCATGACATTTTTTTCTGTCAGCTCAGCAGCTGCCTGCTTTATGAGTGAAAGCTCAATGAGTGCGCCTTCCAGCTCCTTCTTCATCTTCTCAGCCTCTTCAGGCTTCGGAAGAAGCGCCGCAGTCTTTATATATATCAGTCTCGCTGCCATTTCCAGAAACTCTCCTGCAAGCTCAAGATCCTGCATTCTCGCTTCTTCTATAAACAGCAGATACTGCTCCAGCAGCTTCGATATCTCTATATCATATATATTCAGCTTATGCTTTGTTATCAGCGTAAGCAATACGTCAAGAGGTCCTTCAAATACCTCAAGCTTGAATGTTATGGTCTCCATATCAGCCGAATACCACCGGCACCCAATCAGTAAGAAGGCTTAATCCTGAGGATACGATTCCTATCAGCCAGCCAAGCGGATCAATTGCATTATTCGTAATATCCGGCATGAAAAATAACGCAAAAAGTATTAATGTTGAGATCTGGTTTATCCTTGCTGCATTAGGATAATACCACCTTTTTACCTTTGAACTGAGCTGGAGAATAATCACGAATCCGTCCATCGGCGGCAGCGGAAGCAGATGAAGTACACCAAGACATACGTTGATCTGTGACAGCAGCATTAGTATTATCGCAAGACAGGACAGCGGCGTTACTCCATCCAGCTTATCCTGCAAAAATGATAAGCTTGTTATCATTTTATAAAAGAACTCACATATTATCGCTGAAATGAAATGCACTACAGGATCAGTCAGTGAAAGGATTATCACGCTTTTCCTGACATTTCTCATTCTGTAATAGTTGATATTCATCGGCTTTGACCAGCCAAATCCGCAAAGCATTATCATTATTGCGCCAAGAGGATCAAGATGAGCCAGCGGATTCAGGGTTATCCTTCCCTCCACCTCTGCTGTGTCGTCACCCAGCTTCTTTGCTACTATGCCCTTTACTGAGTTGTTGACAGGCATTACCAGCATCAGCATCAGCGCTCTTGAAAAATATTTAAGAAATTTATAAAGAAATGATGCGCTCATTTTCTCCTCCGTATATTTATTGTTGATATGATTATATCTGTGAAAGCTTTGCTGTGTTATGTCACTTTTTTTACAAAACACTGCACTGCATAGCTACACATTATTTATTATACTACATCTGCACAAATTTTGCAAGTATATTTTTGCATTTTGAGGAATTTAAAAAAAAATTTCATTTTTTTTCAAAAAACACTTGCTTTTTTCTGAATTATGTGGTAGAATAATCATGTTGTCTGATTAATTGTAATTGCTCATCGCTGCTGAATACAGCTTCTATGGCAATTTATGGTTATTTAAGATTATTTTATGAGTTTAAGGAGGTGCAGCCTGATGGCAAAATGTGATATCTGCGGAAAGGGAGTTACTTTCGGAATCAAGGTTTCCCACTCTCACA
>CAMNFW010000078.1 GCA_946537565.1 uncultured Ruminococcus sp.
TGGCAAAGAGCTTGTTTTCAGCAAGAACACCAGCATCGGTCAGTGCATTGAGCAGAGTGGATTTTCCGACATTGGTATAACCCACGATAGCTGCACAAAGAATACCGTCTTTTTTTCTGCGTGAACGGGAGAAGGAACGGTGTTTTTTCAGCTCATCGAGTTCAGCTTCGAGGTAGTTGATCCTTCTGCGGATATGGCGCTTATCGGTTTCGAGTTTAGTTTCGCCGGGACCACGGGTACCGATACCGCCGCCGAGTCTTGAAAGCTCGGTACCGAGACCGATCAGACGGGGAAGGCGATATTTCTGCTGAGCCAGTTCGACCTGAAGCTTACCTTCTTTAGTTCTTGCACGCTGAGCGAAGATATCAAGGATAAGAGTAGTTCTGTCGATAACTCTTACAGAGAGTATATTTTCGATATTTCTGACCTGAACACCGGTCAGCTCATGGTCAAATATGACCAGCTCAGCTTCAAGGGCAGCGATCTGATCTTTCAGCTCATCAAGTCTGCCGGCACCCATACAGGTTGCAGGATCATAGGACTGTTTGCGCTGAACGATCTTTCCGACCACCTGAGCCTGAGCGGTCTCAGCCAGCTCTTCAAGCTCAGCGATAGAAGCTTCCGCATCAAATTCACCCGTATCAACACAGGCAAGGATAGCTTTAACAGGCTGTTCTTCGGTAATATTCTCGTACATTCAAGCTCCTTTAATCGCTTTCAGCAAGATACTCATTGCCCTTGCTGTCGTATTTATAGACCTCAGTCTTAACTACACCGTCGCTGGAATTTACAGAAACGGTTCGTGAGATTTTAACAAGCGAGCCGCTTTTCCACTGATACTCCAGGGTCTCGGTAGTGAAATCGTAATCAGTTTCCTGGACAAGGGTCTGGCGGTCAGTAGTTTTAAGGGCAACGCCAATCTTATTCAGCTCTTTATTTTCCTCAAACTTATTTTTATCAGGCTGGTAGAGATAGAAGAGACCGACACCGTCGCCGTAACCCTGAATTGGCACGAAAATATCGTCATAACCGTCGAAATTAAGGTCAGCGATAGAGATACCGGCAGGGTCAGGGGAGTAGCCGTAATCCAGTTCCTGAACAGTATCCTCACCGAGGATAAGGTCGATACCGTTATCAGTGAGGGCATAAGAAAGGTGTCTGACCTCAGTTTCGGCAGCAGCGGTTTCAGCGGCAGCAGTCTGCATTGAGACTTTAGTAGGTTCAGCGGAGGTGTAAATGACGAAATTTTCAGCTCTCACATGATCTTCGAGGGGATCGTCTTTACTTCCGCAGGAACAGAAAACCAGCAGACATATTGGCAGTATCGCAGCATATTTCCACATTATTCATCAGACGCTCCTTCCGCAAGCCGGCGAATCTCATCAGCGGAAAAGGTATAATTCTTACCGCAGAAATGACAGCTCACCTCAGTGTCTTTACCCTCATCAGCAATGGAGAGAAGCTCCTTTTTACCGATACTGATAAGGACTTTTTCGGTGCGGCTTCTGCTGCAATCGCATTTATAGGCAGGAGAAGCTGAGTCCAGCTTATTGGGTTCAAGACCGGCAAGGAGCATATCAGCTATCTGCTGAGGAGAAGTGCCTTCCTCAAGCAGTGCAGAAACAGGACGCATACTGCTGACATTTTTTTCGATCTGGTCAATAGTTTTATCGTCAGCGAAGGGCAGGAGCTGGATAAGGAATCCGCCTGCGGACTTTACAGTAAGGTCAGTGTCAACAAGCACACCTAAAGCACAGACCGTAGGGATCTGTTCACTGGTGGCATAATAGCTGGCAATATCCTCAGCGATCTCGCCTGAGACAAGGGGGATAACACCCACATACGGCTCTTTCAGACCCATATCCTTGACAACGGAGAGAGTGCCGTTTTTGCCTACAGCACCGGAAACATCAAGCTTGCCCTTGCTGTTGAGAGGAATTTCCACAACAGGGTTGTTGACGCAGCTTTTAACATTTCCTCTGCTGTCAGCCACAGCCACAAGCTGACCGGTGGGACCGTCAGCGTCGATACGAAGGGTAACGCTGTCGTCCTCGCCCTTAAGCATATAGCCGATAAGAGAAGCACCGATACTCAGTCTTCCGAGGGCAGCCGTAACGACAGCTGAGGTCTTGTGGATTTTTTCAATTTCCGAAACTATATCCTTGGCATCAAGTACAGCAGCAAAGGCTGAACCGTCAGCAGAAATAGCTCTGTATAAATTTCCCATAAATAAACTCCTTAAATGGGTCAGATTTTCTGTCCGCTGCAAACGCATCTTGCAGCATAAACAATGCGCTGAGATTTTTCATCAGGGGGAAGGAAGGTATCGTCACCGTATTTAGCGATGATCTCGAAACCAGTTTCATGGAGGAGATTTTCGATATCCTGCTGACTGAAAGCGGTCTCAGAGAAGCTGTCCGAGCTTCTTGAATATAAGCCGTTATCTTCCAGCTCAAAGAATTCCAGGGACATATTCACTCTGTCGTTAGATCTGTCGAGAGAATTTTCCCAAACGCAGTAGACATTGTCGGTCTCATAGGTAAAGGTATTGTCAGCCAGGACAAATCTGTGTTTGTAGAGGGTATTGACATCGAAAATGAACAGTCCGCCGGGTTCAGAAAAGAACGCAACGTTCCTGAAAACCTTTTTAACATCAGGCAGTCCGGAAAGGTGGTTGATACTGTCCAGCACACAAAGCGTAATATCGACAGTGCCGTACATATCAATATTCCGCATATCCTGACAAAGGTACTGGATATTCAGACCTGACCGGAATTTTTTTTCGACAGCGATACCCAGCATTTCGTCTGAATTATCAACACCGATCACATCATAGCCCAGCCTTGCCATTTCCTCAGCGATGCTTCCGGTACCGCAGGCGAGGTCGAGAAGGATATTATTATCCGTAGATTTGAAGCGGCTGATCATACTGTTGAAATACTCAGCTCTTTTTTTATAGTCAATATTGGCAGTAAGCTCATCATAGAATCTTGCGAAGGCACTGTATCCGCTCATAATAATCTCCTTGCAGAAATCATTCTTCTGAGTTTTCAGAAGGAGCAGTGGGTTCTGTAGGCGGAACGATCTCAGAAACGGTATTGCCGTTTTCGTCCTTGAAGATATGGTCACGCTGGGTGAGGGATTCAGAGCCGTTATTTACAGTGAAGTGATCGCAGTAGATCTCGCCGTCCTCACCGGTATACTGTACGATACGCTGAACAAGAACGAGGGTATCGTTTTCCCAGGAATAGAATTTATCCTCATACATCACAGTTTCACTGTTTGTTCTCACGATAACAGTATTATTAGAAGCATTAACAGAGGCGGAATAAATGAGCTTGTTCATTTCTTCCCATTCGACATATTTTTTCTGTTCGGGGTCGAAGCGGAAGTATTTGCCGGAAGAGTTGACATCGCCGAAGCTTTCGGGGATATAGATATCCTCATACTTATCGAAGTCGAAGTCAGCTTTTACAATGCTGAAAGAGGCTTTATCGGTGTCATCTTTATGTTCGAGCAGGGCAGCGGTATCAGCCTCAAGGGTCTGGAGAACCTCGCCGCCGAAAATGATATCAATGCCATTTTCCTTGATTTCCGGTTCATAGCCTTTATTGAGAGGATAAGAATTATCGTCAGCAGTTGTAGTTACAGTGGTTGTAACAGAAGTGGAAGCAGTAGTTTTAGGCTGATCAGTCTGGGCAGCAGTTCTTGGAGCGGTGGCAGGAGCTGTAACAGGAACGCCGCCGGAAGGTCTTGCAGCGGTAGTACGGGCAGCTCTTGTAGCAGTGGGAACAGCGACAGTAGTTCTTGCACCTTTTTGGGCAGTAGTTTTAATTTTTGGGTCAGCAGTAGTGGAGACCGCAGTAGAAACAGGAGCGTCTTCGATAATAGCTTCATGAGTGGAAGCAGTGGTAGATTCAGCATCAGTTTCATCAGTGAAGGTGTTGAGAGTGATAGGGGAGGAGGTAGCGGTCTCAACATCGGCAGTTCCGCAGCCTGTCAGCAAAGCCATAGCGACGAAGGGGATAAAAAACTTCTTCATAAGATCACCTCATAAATTAACAGAATCACAGTCTGTCCTCAGACAGACTGTGACCATTTCACGTCAGAATGCACAGAACAAACACCGCAGAGCTGTTCAGATGCAGGCTGGCATTTTATTTACTTGATTCAAGATCCTTATACTTACAGCACTTCTTGTATTTTTTACCGCTGCCGCAGGGACAAGGATCGTTGTCGCCGACTTTTTTCTTAGAGCGAGCCGGTTCACTGAAGCTGCCGTCACCGGCACCAGCATTAGGAGCGTCAGGCTTAGCGACCTGTTCACGTTCCGGAGCCTGATTATTCTGGAGCCTTACAGTGAGCAGGGCACGAACAGTATCCTCACGGATAGAGTCCACCATAGCGTCGAACATTTCAAAGCCTTCATATCTGTATTCGATAACGGGGTTTCTCTGACCGTAGGAGCGCAGACCGATACCTTTTTTAAGCTCTTCCATATCGTCGATATGAGCCATCCACTTGGTATCAACAGTTTTAAGAAGGATAACACGCTCCAGCTCACGAATTATCTCAGAGCCGTATTCAGCTTCCTTAGCCTCATAGATCTCGCCGCACTTAGCATTGAGGGCATTTTTGATATCGTCCTTGGAAACGTCCTTGATCTCTTCTTCATCGAAATCGAGATCTTCCGGACCGATGAGCCAGCCCAGGAAGTATTCCTTAAGACCAACGAGATTCCACTCGTCCTTGACGTCATCATCAATGAGATAGGTATCGACAGTGGAGTTGATAAGCTCTTCCATCATATTGAGGATAGAGGTATGGAGATCCTCGCCGTCGAGAACCTGTGAACGCTGCTTGTAGATGATCTCACGCTGTTTATTCATAACATCGTCATAGCTGAGGACGTTCTTTCTGATGCTGAAGTTACGACCCTCGACTTTTTTCTGGGAGGACTCGATAATACGGGTAAGGCTCTTGCTTTCGATAGGCATAGTTTCCTCGACCTTAAGCATTTTCATCATATTTTCCAGTCTGTCACCGGCGAAAATACGCATAAGGTCATCTTCAACAGAGAGGAAGAAGCAGCTTTCGCCTTCGTCACCCTGACGGCCGGAACGTCCACGGAGCTGGTTGTCGATACGTCTTGACTCATGACGCTCAGTACCGAGGATATACAGACCGCCGGCAGCTCTTACTTCAACAGCCTTAGCCTTGACCTCAGCGTTGAATTTATCATAAAGCTCACGATAGAGTTTTCTTGCACTGAGAACCTCCTCGTTATCGGTATCAGCATAGCCGATAGCTTCTGAGATGATCTCTTCGGGAATCTCACGTTTTCTCATTTCAGCACGGGCAAGGAATTCAGCATTGCCGCCCAGCATGATATCGGTACCACGTCCAGCCATATTGGTAGCGATAGTAACAGCGCCCAGCTTACCAGCCTGAGCAACGATCTCAGCTTCTTTAGCGTGATGCTTGGCGTTGAGGACTTCATGCTTAATGCCTTTTCTCTTGAGCATAGCAGAGAGAAGCTCAGACTTTTCGATAGAAACAGTACCAACGAGGATAGGCTGACCTTTTTCATGGCACTCTATGATCTTGTCGATGATAGCGGAGTACTTACCTTTTTCGGTGCTGTAGACCTGATCGTTATGGTCGATACGGATAACGGGCTTGTTAGTAGGTATAGCGATAACATCGAGCTTATAGATCTCCTTGAACTCGTCCTCTTCGGTCATAGCGGTACCGGTCATACCGGAGAGTTTAGAATAAAGGCGGAAGAAATTCTGGAAAGTGATAGTAGCGAGGGTCCTTGATTCGCTCTTTACCTTAACGCCTTCCTTAGCTTCGATAGCCTGGTGGAGACCGTCGTTGAAACGTCTTCCCAGCATAAGACGGCCGGTAAACTCGTCAACGATGATGATCTCGCCGTCCTTGACAACGTAGTCCACCTCATTTTTCATAACGCCGTTAGCTTTGATAGCCTGGTTGATATGGTGGAGGAGGGTCATATTTTCGGGATCCATAAGGTTTTCGATCTGGAAAGCCTTCTCAGCCTTTTTAACACCACGCTGGGTGATAGTAGCGGTTTTAGCTTTTTCGTCGATGATATAGTCAGCAGTTTCACTGATCTCGTCCTGATCGGCTTTATCGTCCATTTCGACAACAGTGATAGGAGTAAGAGTTTTAGCGAATCTGTCAGCGATCGTATAGAGTTCAGTAGACTTATCGCCACGGCCGGAGATGATCAGAGGGGTACGGGCTTCGTCGATGAGGATAGAGTCCACCTCGTCCACGATAGCGAAATTAGGCTCACGCTGAACACGGTCTTCCTTGCGGGTGACCATATTATCACGGAGGTAATCGAATCCAAGCTCATTATTAGTTGCATATGTAACATCGCAGTTATAGGCAGCTCTTCTCTGATCGTTATTGAGACCGTGGAGGATACAGCCGACAGTGAGACCCAGGAAGCGGAGGACTTTACCCATTTCCTCAGCCTGAGTCTTAGCCAGGTAATCGTTTACAGTAACAACGTGAACGCCCTTGCCTGAGAGAGCATTGAGATAAGAAGCAACGCAGGCAACGAGGGTTTTACCTTCACCGGTTTTCATTTCAGCGATACGTCCCTGATGAAGAACGATAGCGCCGATTATCTGGACGGGATAAGGTTTCTTTTCGAGAACACGCCAAGCAGCCTCTCTTACAGTAGCAAGAGCCTCAGGGAGAATATCATCGAGAGTTTCGCCTGATTCGAGCCTGTCCTTGAATTCAGGGGTTTTAGCCTTAAGCTCTGCATCAGAGAGAGCCTGATACTCCTCATCAAGAGCAAGCACCTTGTTCTTTATAGGTTCAATGCGCTTAAGCTCACGGTTTGAGTAAGCGTTTGCACCGAAAATGCTGTTAAAAATTCCCATTTGATCAATTACCGCCTTTACAGTTATTTTAATGTGTAAGGATCATAAGCAGAAGGATTGAACAAAGCCTGCCAGATCCGCACAGAATAAAATGCCAATCAAATATAATAATATATACACATAAATATATTTTACAACAAAACACAGCTTTTGTCAATAGCCGGAGCAGGATTATTTTCGATAGCAGCCGGATAAGGGGTTAATCCGTGGAAAGCTGGGGAGAAACACTGTTCTTAAGACCGCTGAAAAATTTATTGGCACCGGAGATGACAGCCGCAGCAACACCTGTTCCCAGGGCAGCGCCGCCGAGAATATCCGTAGGAAAGTGGACATAAAGGTACATACGGGAAAATGCCACGGCAGCGGATAACACAGAAGCCGGTATCCCTAAGCGCTTGTCGTGATACATGAGGACAGCAGATGCGATAACACAGGAGAGCGTATGACCGGAGGGGAAGGAATAATCTCTTGGCAGCTTTATCAGAAGGTCAGCAGTTTGGTCTATCCAGCAGGGACGGTCACGCTGAACGAGATTTTTTACCGCAAGATTTCCGGTCAGCACACCGCACAGCAGTCCGCTCAGAAGAGTTACACCGCACTGACGGTATTTTTTAGAAGTGAGCATGGCACAGCCGATGCTTATCCAGAAAATACCCATATCACCGAGCAGTGAGATTTTAGGCATAAGCTTGTCCATAGTTTTGTTTTTGCAGTTGACCTGGATCCAGTCCAGAACAGTTCTGTCGAACATTCTAATAGATTTTTTCATATTACATACCTCAGACGTTACATAAATCTTGCAAATGCCATTGCGCCCAGGCAGGTGAAGATACCGCAGATAACAATGGAAAGGCTGCTCATAGCGCCTTCGGTCTCGCCCAGCTCCATAGCTTTAGCAGTACCGATAGCATGGGCAGAGGTACCGAGAGCGACACCTTTAGCGACCGGCTCTTCGATACGGAAGATTCGGAAGACCAGTTCACCGGTAATATTCCCGAAAATGCCGGTAATTATTATGACAGCAGCAGTAATAGCTTCATAGCCGCCCAGTTCTCTGGAAACGCCCATACCGATAGCGGTTGTGATAGATTTAGGCAGGAAGGTGACATATTCCTCATGAGAAAATCGGAAGAGCGCAGCCATAGCAAGTACAGCCAGCATACTTGTGACTGCACCGGAAATTATACCGGCGAGGATAGCTTTAAAGTTATGCTTAAGCAGTTCAAACTGTCTGTACAGAGGGATAGCCAGGGCGACGGTGGCAGGTGTAAGCAGATAGCTTATGTACTTTGCGCTGTTATTATAGACAGCATAGTCGATTTTAGTTACAGCGAGAACAGCGATAACGAGAATAACGGATATCAGCAGGGGATTGAAAACGGCGAGACCGGTTTTCTTTTTCAGCCACGAGCCGAAGCCGTAAGCGAGCAGACTCAGCACAACTCCAAAGAAAGCGGAGTTTTCGAGAAATTCATTTACATTGTTTCTCATTATTTTCAGCCTCCTTATTTTTGCTGTGTCTGATGACGAGCTGAGTTACAGTGCCGGCAGAAGCCATAACGAGAACGGTAGAAACAGCCATTACAATTACAAATTCAG
>CAMNFW010000079.1 GCA_946537565.1 uncultured Ruminococcus sp.
CTGCGATATAATGGCAATTTGCGAACGCTCAACCACCATAAATGTTACATACCCGAATAATTTTTCCCGAAAGGATGTATACTCATAATGAGCGAAAATCAGACAAACTCCCCTGTTCAGCAGGTTGAACAGGATATCAATATTCTCAAGAAGGACAGACTCGATAAACTCGCTTCTCTCCGTGAGGGCGGCTTCGATCCATTTCAGATCACTAAGTTCGATGTTACCGGTAAGGCTGCTCAGCTTAAGGCTGATTATGAAGCTAAAGAAGCTGAGCTTAAAGCTGCTGCCGGTGACGATGAAGAAAAATTTAACGCTTCTCTCGAAGAGCTTCACGGTAATATGATCCGTATCGCCGGCAGGATCATGAGCTGGAGAGATATGGGTAAGGCTAATTTCATTGATGTCCGTGATGCTACTGACCGCATTCAGGTTTATGTCCGTTCTAACGATGTCGGCGCTGACCTGTTCAAGGAGTTTAAAAAGAAATGGGATATCGGTGATATCATCGGCGTTGAAGGCTTCGTCTTCAGAACAAGAAAAGGTGAGATCTCTATTCATGCTAAAAAGATCTCACTGCTGTCTAAATCCCTGCTCCCTCTGCCAGAAAAATGGCACGGCCTTAAGGATCAGGATACAAGATACCGTCAGCGCTATGTCGATCTTATCGTAAACCCTGAGGTAAAGGATACTTTTATCAAGAGAAGCCTCATCACAAGAGAAGTCAGAAACTATCTCGATGCTCTCGGCTATATCGAAGTAGATACCCCGGTTCTTCATACTCTTGAGATCGGCGCTTCTGCAAGACCTTTCATAACCCATCATAATACCCTTGATATTGATATGTATATGCGTATCGAAACTGAACTCTACCTTAAGCGTCTCATTGTCGGCGGTTTCGACAGAGTTTATGAGGTGGGCCGTATTTTCAGAAATGAGGGTATGGATACTTCCCATAACCCTGAGTTTACTTCTGTAGAAATGTATCAGGCTTACACCGATTACATCGGTATGATGGACCTTATCGAGAATATGTACCGCACTATCGCTCAGAAGGTTTGCGGTACCGCTAAAATAAACTATCAGGGCGTTGAAATTGATCTCGAAAGTCCCTGGGAACGCCTTACTATGATCGAAGCTGTTAAAAAATACGCCGGCGTCGATTACAACGACTGGGCTGACGATGCTGCTGCCCGTGCCTGCGCTAAGGAAAAGGGCGTTGAGGTCGATGAGGGCGATTCCGCTACTAAGGGTCATGTCCTTATCGCATTTTTCGATGCCTTCGTTGAGGAAAAACTCATTCAGCCTACTATCATCTATGACTATCCTGTCGAAAACTCCCCTCTCGCTAAGAGAAAGCCTTCTGATCCTGCGTTTACAGAGCGTTTTGAATATTTCATCTATTGCAGAGAAATGGGCAACGCTTTCTCTGAGCTGAACGATCCTATTGATCAGAAGGAGCGTTTCGTTAAACAGGTTGAAGCTAAAAGAGCTCAGGGCGCTAACGCTGAGGTCGATGAAGACTTTATTACCGCTCTGGAATACGGTCTGCCGCCTACGGGTGGTCTTGGTTTCGGTCTCGACAGACTCGTTATGCTTCTCACTGACAGCCCTTCTATCAGAGATGTGCTTCTGTTCCCCACTATGAAGCCTATCCCGGCTAACAGCGGCCGTCCTGCTGCTGAATCTGATACAGAAGAATAATTTCTGCGGCGGACAATTAATTGTCCGCCTGATCATTTCGCTCTGACTCGCTCTGAGCCTTGATATTTGGAGTTACTATGAGTAAAAAAAACAGATCTCAAACCAATAACGTCCAGAATAACTTCGAGGATCCTAATGACGAAAAATTAAATATCACTAAAAGCGTTTTCCAGACCGCCAGAGAAATGCAGGAGAAAAAAGCTGCCGAAGAACTCGCTAAACAAGAAGAGCTTGAACGTAAGATCGCTGAACGTGAAAAGAAAAAACGTGAGGAACATGACCGCCAGCTCGAAGAGGACCGAAAAGAACTCATCCGCCTTAAACAAGGTCTTATCTCTGAAAGCGATACTATCCATGAGGAACAGCCCCAAGAGATCCACCTATCCTTCTGGCAGAAAATCAGCAGCTTTTTCTACCTAAATAAATGGTGGCTCGGTATCGGTCTTTTGTGTGCTGCTGTTTTCTCTTATCTGATCTACGATCTGGTAACTAAACCAAGACCGGATATGACCGTTCTTATTATCGGCGAAAGCTCCGCTCTGGATGAGGAATCTTCTTTAGCCGATTATTTCGCCCGCTTCGCTGACGATTACAACTCCAATGGTGAGATCCTTGTTTCTGCTTATTATATCCCCTATACCGATAACCCCCAGAGAAATTATGCTAACGGTGTCGATACAAAGCTTACTGCTGAATTGCAGTCGGCTGATTCTGTTATCGTTATCGGTAATAAGTACGTTGACGATATTCTTAAAGCAGATGAGGTTTTTGTCGATCTGTCAGATATATACCCCGAAAATCCCCATGTAAAAAAGTATAAGTATTTGCTGAAAGATACCGGTTTCGCTGAGAAAATCGGTCTTAGCCCCGACAGACTCAGTGATGACTGGTTCATCGCTGTCCGCAGACCTGCTAAACTTATGTATTCCAGTGAAGAGGATATGCAGGAAATTTATGACAGGGATTTCGTCGTTTTCGACAGCATTATCAACGACCTTTCTTAACTTATGCCAAATGAAAAAAGTCAGCTTTTTACGGCTGACTTTTTTTTATTCTTTCTCTCCAGGAAATTCAAGTCCCCATTGTCTCCGGCATTCGTCCATTATCTTCATTACATTCATCGTGCCGGAATGCGGTACAAGCCTGCTTTCCTTTTTCCCTTCACTCAGACACCGCTGTACTTCCATGATCTCATACTCATAGCCGTTGACCAGATTCGGCATCTTGTATTCCTCAATAATGTTTCCTTCACGGTCATACAGCACCGCTTCACTTGTGCAGAAAAACCAGTCCCCAAATATGATAAACCCTTTCTCCCCTGAGATCATTGCATTGTTCCGCAGCGGTATTTCAAACCCGGCATCTATTGATGCACAAGCCCCGTTTTTCCATTTCAGCAGGATCGTGTCACTAAGATCAATTCCGCCTCTGAGATGAGATGATGATATTACCTCGTCAGGCATTCCCAGTATATCCTCCGCAAGCGTAAGCGGATATACCGCAAGATCAAGCAGCGCTCCTCCGCCGCAGTCAGGTCTGAATAATCTGTCATTCGGGTCATATTTGCACAGATTGCTGAAATCTGCCTTGATATACCGGATATCGCCTATTTTTCCAGTCTTTATCCATTCCCTGGCTTTGAGATATGCCGGACGGCATTTCGTCCACATCGCCTCCATGAAAAACAGATCGTTTTCAGCTGCTGTGTCAAGCAGTATCTTCAGCTGCCCGGCATTTAGAGTTACTGATTTTTCACACAGCACATTCCTTCCGCTTCTAAGACACATCAGCGCATCTTCAAAGTGCGATGCCATCGGTGTCGCTATATATACTGCACCTATTTCTCCGTCCTCTGCCAGCTCACGATAGCTTCCGTATGCCTTTGATATATTGTATTTCTTGGCAAATATATCTGCCTTTTCCAGATGCCTCGAAGCTGCTGCATAAAGCTCTGAGCCCTGCGTTCCGCTCAATGCTGCTGCAAATGTATTGGCTATCCTTCCTGTGCCTATTATTCCCCAGCGTATATTACCCATTATCTCTGCTCCTTTTGAATATCTTTTTCAGTGTTGGTATCGTGAATTCCAGAACAGCACAGTATTTGTCTATTATTGTGATAATATAGGTTTCGCCATATGACGGCTTTCCCTTTGTCATCGGCCACATATGCTTGGTTATCATGTCTTTCTCAAGGGGCGTGATAGGAGTCAGCTTCTCAGCATTTTCAAGCGCTGTGATCGAATGATACAGACTGTGAGAGGGTGAACCCTTGCTCCTGTTGAAGTTGTACTCCTTTCTGTCATAAAAGAACAAGTCGTGCAATAGTCCTGCTCTGGCTGCTGAACGGGCATTCAGCTTTAATAGTCTGCACAAAAGATAACTGTAATAGGAGACGTTTACACAATGCTGGTAGCGTGTTGTGTTTATATGATGCGTTATGATCTTTAGTCTGTTAAGCTCCGGCAGCTCTATAAGATCACTCACACATAAATAATAACTGGTGTATGTAAGCTCTTTTCGGGAACAGATTGCTTTTATCATATTTATCATCCTTATCGTTTTTTCGCTTCAGTTTGATACTGCTGCGGATTTTTTTCGTTTCAGGTCTGATCATATTGCTATACAGCTTCATTATATCACATATAGTATAATAAATCAATACTAAATCCAAATTTTTAATATGGTACTGTATCATACATTTTTTTCAGCTTCTGTATCGCTTTTTTCTCTATCCTTGATACATATGATCGGGAAATTCCCAGTTTATCGGCTGTTTCCTGCTGAGTGTGAGGAGCAGAACCATACAGTCCATAACGATCGATCAGAATTTCCAGCTCACGCTTGTCAAGACATTTGTCAAGAAATACATAAAGCTGCTTTGATCGTATGGACAGATCGACCTGCTCATGTATGTCTGTTCCGTCATCTATCAGGTCGATCAGTGTGAGTGCATTTCCGTCCTTGTCGGTTTCTACAGGCTCGTTCATATAAATATCCCCTGCCGTTTTTCTTGCTGCCCGAAAATTCATCAGTATCTCATTTTCTATGCAGCGGCTCGCATAGGTCGCAAATTTCGCTCCCTTCGTATGATCAAAGGATGTGACCGCTTTGATAAGCCCTATTGTACCTATTGATATCAGTTCATCACTTTCAGCTGAGGTCTGGGTATATTTTTTTACAATATGCGCTACAAGCCTCAGATTATGCTCAATAAGCTTATTCTTTGCTGCTCTGTCTCCCTCTGCCATTTTTTCAAAACACTGCCTCTCCTCTGCTGCTGACAGCGGCTTCGGAAATATGTTGCTGCTCTCAATATGGAGCGCAAAAAAAATCAGGTTTTTCAGCAGTTCTAAAAGCATATTATTACCTCCCTGTCACTTTCCCGCTTTTATTGTATATTAATTTCTATGCAATAGAGTTTGTACAAAATAACCCCGTTTTTTGTTCTCCCGTTTTTATCTCATAATACATCTATTGACAATTCCTGCGAAATGTATTATAATGATTACAAATTAGTTACAATCAGGAGGTACTAAATGAAAAAAAAGTTTATAGGATTTGCTGCTGCTCTGATTTGCAGCGGTATTTGTATGTCGGATGCTTCTGCTTTGTCTTCTGCCGACTATAACTGCTCCCTCGGCGATATCAACGCTGACGGTTCCATCGACGCTTCTGATGCCTCTGATATCCTCAGAGCTTATGCCGCTCTTTCTGTCGGCGAAGTTCCGGAGCTTGATCAGGATCAGCTCATTGCAGCTGATATCAACAGCGATAAATCTGTTGATGCTTCTGATGCTTCTGATGTGCTTTCTTATTATTCCTACCTTTCTACCGGCGGAAACAAAAGCATCGAGCTTTATTTCAATCTTATCGACCCCGAAGACCCTTCCCTCCCTCTCACTCCTGCTGATTTCAGCTCTCTGGACCCAAGTCAGTTCGGTGTCACCGAAAGCTATAACTCTTCAAGTTTTCTGTTCACCCTTAAGTGGAATCCTCTTCCGGCTGCAACCGGCTATCATGTCGATATTTATACCGATCAGTATTACGATGAAAACGGTCAGCCTTTTACTTATTCCGCTGATGTTTCTGAACCCTCTATTACCGCTCAGCTCCCGTCTGCCCTCCAGAATTCCCATAACTATCGCTACAGGATCACTCCCTTCGCTAAAGCTGACGGCTATAGAACAAACTACAGCAAGGTCAAGTATGTTGACGGCTCTACTGGTGCTTATTTCACCTCCGGCAGCCGCCCCTATAACAGCGTTAAATTCAAGGTCAATACCGCCGATCTTAACCCTCACGATTCCTACGCTATTTATGATATAAGAAGCGGTAATGCCGTTAAAGTCGATATCGGCGATAATCCCTATGACGGCGATGCTCTTTATATAAACGAAAGTGAAAAGCAGATTCTCCAGAAATTTGCCGATGAGCATTTCACTCCGGGTATGACCAACTACGATAAAGTAATATATTTCATGAAATGGATTCATGACAATAATTCCTATGCCACCTACAGCCAGTATCAGCAGTATACTATGTGGGACGGAAATTTCGTCAATGATGTTGTTAACATTAAAGCCGGTCAGTGCCTCCAATTCAACGGCGCTGCCTGCGAGCTTATGTCCCTTATGGGCTATGACGCTTATATGCTCCACTGCTACTCAGAAGGCGGTGCTGTCCATTATAGATTTGAAGTCAATATCGACGGTATTGTCTATGGCATGGAGGTCGGCGATAAACAGTACGATAACCCTTCAACCGGCTATCGCTGGGAATGGGCTTTCGATACCAGCCGCCCTATGCTTCTCGTCAGACCAGACAAAACATAATTTGTGGATTCTTTTTTTAAACATATTATCTGATTAGCTGAAACTAAAAAGTGGTTGACGGACTTTTTATTATGTGCTATAATTATCTAAAAGAAGCTCAATGCTGTAAAAGGAGTATTTATCATGAACTATAACGACGCTATGGAACTGCTGAAAAAATACGGTCAGGAACACCTGCTCGCTTACTACGATGAGCTGAGCGATGTCGGCAAGGCTGACCTTCTCAGCCAGATCAGCAAAATCGACTTCTCCCTCCTCGATAACCTCAACGCCGATAATAATCAGAACTCTCAAAGAGGTTCCTTTGAACCCCTCGGCGCTGTTACTATAAACGATATCCAAAAATTCAGCGAGGAATACAAAACTGCCGGTTACGATGCCATCAAAGCAGGCAAGGTCGCTGCTATCCTCCTCGCCGGCGGTCAGGGTACCCGCCTCGGCTTCGATAAGCCTAAGGGTATGTTCAATGTGGGCGAAACCAAAGATCTATTTATATTCCAGTGCCTTATCAATAACCTCATGAAGGTCGTCAATGAAACCGGTACCTGGATCAACCTCTACGTCATGACCAGCGAAAAAAATAACGATGATACCGTCGCTTTCTTTAAAGAAAAAAATTATTTCGGCTATAACGGCGATTATATTAAATTCTTCATTCAGGATATGGCTCCCTCCGTTGACTTCAATGGAAAAATTTTCCTCGAAAGTAAATCAAGAATTTCTTCTTCACCTAATGGCAACGGCGGCTGGTTTTCATCTATGGTTAGAGCCGGTCTCCTCGATGAGCTTAAAAGTAAAGGCATCGAATGGCTGAATGTTTTCGCTGTGGATAATGTTCTCCAGCAGATCGCTGACCCTCTCTTCATCGGCGCTGTTATAAAATCCGGTTCAGAATCCGGCGGAAAAGTCGTTGCTAAGGCTGACCCCCAGGAAAGAGTCGGTGTCCTTTGCCTTGAAGACGGTATGCCTTCTATCGTTGAATATTATGAAATGACCGACGAAATGATAAACCTCCGCAGTGAGGAGGGCGAACTGCTCTATAAATACGGCGTTATACTCAACTACCTCTTCAATACCGCTAAGCTTGAAGAGCTTAACCAGAAGAAAATGCCCGTCCATATCGTGGACAAAAAAATCCCCTTCATGAACGAAAACGGCGAGTTTATCAACCCCTCGTCCCCCAATGGCCATAAGTTTGAGACCCTCGTCCTCGATATGGTCCATATGCACAACAGCTGCCTCCCCTATGAGGTCGTAAGAAACAAAGAGTTCGCTCCTATCAAGAATCCCGACGGTGTGGATTCTGTTGTCTCCGCTAAGGCTCTGCTAAAAGAAAATGGTATCGAGCTTTGATTTTTCCCACACTATCCCACACTCATTTCCTGTTTTGACTATCAAATACATTCTACTATATCTGCAAAGGAGGATAATTGATTATGAATTTTGCTAATATTATTGATCATCTACACAAGGGTATTGACCTTCGCTATGACGACCATATTCAGGGTTTTCCTGATAATGCCTGCGCCTCACTTAAAGGCGTGTATTCACTGATCTATCCAAAAGCTAAGGAGTATTCCTCCGATCCTCGCTATAAGGCTGGTGCTGTCCTTTCGCTGATAGCTGTTGCCGGAGGTCTGATAAGTGTTAATAAATCCTCCTACACCTGCAATAATGGCTTTATCGACTCCTTTGGCGACCCTTATCCTTCTGATAATCCTGTGCTGGAGGTTCTGCGTATTCACTCAGAAAAGTATTATTATGATAGTTTTTTTGTGGACAAGGCTGTGTTCTCTCTTGGAACTGATCTTCCTCAGAACCGCCCCGATCACTCAGATCATTCCGCCACGATCAGAAATAATGTGCAGATCACTACCCTCAGAAGCTTCATTGAACTCGCTCAGCTCTGCTTTGATAAAA
>CAMNFW010000080.1 GCA_946537565.1 uncultured Ruminococcus sp.
TGTAATTGGCGTGCCGGTAGGTTTTGTGAACGTGGTGCAGTCGAAGGAAATGATTATCGACAGCGGAATACCCTGTATCGTGTCAAGAGGAAGAAAAGGCGGAAGCACAGTTGCTGCGGCGATAGTTAATGCAATGATGTATATGCTGACACGATAAAATAATCGTCTGCACAATTAATAAATTGTTGCATATGTCTAATTTAGTAAAAAAGACTTGAAATTAAAAAATACCAGTGATATAATGTGTATTAGCTTATGTATACACAAGTAATAAAATACGCAGACCGGTGCCTTTGCACGAAACAGATATAAGTTGTCAGCGTGGTCAAAGGGTAAAAGGGAAGCAGGTGAAAGACCTGCACGATCTCGTCACTGTAAGCAGGGAGCATTGGATAATTCACGGAAGTGAAGTCACTGAGAAATCGGGAAGGCTTATCCGATGCTATGATATGCAAGTCAGGAAACCTGCCGGCTGTAGGTACAGGAACTGGAATTATCATTTCAGCTCCAGATCACGAGGTATTGATCGTACTGTTTTCAGGCTCTCATTGCAGGGTCTGTTTGCAATGCCTTCTTCCCTGGTGAAGAGGGTATTTTTTGATCATTACCTTTCATGATTGAATTATGAAAGGACTTGATTTTAATATGAAAAAATTATCAATATTTATGATGTGCCTTGCACTTTCAGCAGCTGCAATGACAGGCTGCGGAAATTCTGCAAGCAGCTCTGAATCAGCTGAGACAACAACAACTGAACCTGCTGCAACAGAGGAAGTTACAGAAGAAAACACTACTGTTGCTTCTGAGGAAGAAACTGCTCAGGCAGGGGAAGAAGAAGATATGGAAGACGAAGAGAATTACGATACAGGTGACGCTTCACTGGATAATATCCGCAATCAGGACGAGATCGGCGAAAATGAACTGCTTGTGGTAAGCTTTGGTACAAGCTTCAACGACAGCCGTCGCCTGACTATCGGGGCAATTGAAAATGCTCTTGAAGAGGCATTTCCAGATTATTCCGTCAGAAGAGGATTTACTGCAAATATCATCATTGACCATGTACAGAAGCGTGACGGCTTCCTGATAGACGATGTAGACGCTGCTTTGAACAGAGCTGTTGATAACGGAGTAAAGAATCTTGTAGTTCAGCCGACGCATCTTATGAACGGACTTGAATACAATGATATCGTGAATGAAGTTGCACAGTATGCTGATGCATTTGAGAATGTTGTCTTCGGCGAACCGCTTCTGACCAGCGATGAAGATTTCAAGGCAGTTGAATCAGCAATAGTTGACTGGACAAAGGAATACGATGACGGCGAGACTGCTATCTGCTTTATGGGTCACGGAACAGAAGCTGATTCCAATGCAGTTTACCAGAAAATGCAGGATATGCTTACTGCTGACGGCTATGAAAATTATTTTGTAGGAACAGTTGAAGCAACTCCAAGTCTTGATGATGTGCTTGCAAAGGTCAAAGAGGGCAATTACAAGAGGGTTATTCTTGAACCGCTCATGGTAGTTGCCGGCGATCATGCTAATAACGATATGGCTGGTGATGAGGAGGACTCATGGAAGAGCGTATTCACAGATGCAGGCTATGAAGTAGAGTGTGTACTTCGTGGACTTGGCGAAAATGAAGCGATCCGTGAGCTTTATGTTAAGCACGCTCAGGCTGCAATCGATTCAATAAATTAAATTATAATACAATACCGGCGGAAGGCAAAAACTTCCGCCGTTTTGATAGAAAGGTAATTAAAATGAAAAAGATACTTGCATTTATAACTTTATTTACTCTTGCTGCTGCAATGACTGGCTGCGGAAAAGATTCTTCCAGCAATAATACTCAGCCGGAAACCACTGTTCAGACTGAGACAGAAACTACTCAGACGGACACAACAGCTGATGAAACAGAGGCTGATACATCAGATGCTCAGGATACCACCGAAAAGGCTACAGCACCCCCTCAGGAAGTGGGATATGAGGGAATGGAAGCGGTTTATGCAGATTCACTTAACGACGGCGAATATGACATAAACGTAGACTCCAGCTCTTCAATGTTCAAGATCACTGCCTGCTCCCTTAAGGTTAACGGCGGAGAGATGAATGCAGTGCTGACAATGAGCAGCACAGGCTATGAATATCTTTACATGGGAACTGCTGAAGATGCCGAAAATGACAGCGATGAGCAGTATATATCATCTGAGGAAAAAGACGGAGTTTCAGTTTTTACTATTCCGGTAGAAGCACTGGACAAGGAAATATCCTGTGCAGCATTCAGCAAGAAAAAACAGCTGTGGTATGACAGAACTCTTGTGTTCCGTGCAGATTCACTGGAGCTGGACGCATTTTCCGAAGGTTCAGCCAATACAGCTGATGATCTTGAATTAAGTGATGGTTTATATTCAGTTGAAGTAAAGCTTGAAGGCGGTTCAGGAAAAGCCTCAGTTAATTCACCTGCAAAGCTTACTGTTGCTGACGGAAAGCCTTTGGCTGAGATAATCTGGAGCAGCAATAAATACGATTATATGGTCGTTGACGGTGAAAAATACGAACCTGTTTCAACGGAAGAATTCTCTGTATTTGAGATACCTGTAACAGTATTTGACAGGGCTATGGCTGTTTCAGCTGATACAACTGCAATGAGTACACCTCATGAAATTGAGTATACTTTAACTTTTGATTCATCAAGCATAAGCAAATGGGAAGAATAAGAAGAATAATAAGTACAGCAGCATTGAGCCTGCTGCTGAGCTTTGTTTCATGCGGTAATAAAAAAGACAGCAGCGGTGATCGAGGTGTTGCAGGGCATATTGATCTGGAATATGCAAAACAGTATTCTATTGATATCTGTGAAGGCGGAGCTTATATTATTCACATTGCTGATGATGATTATGTGTATCTTCCTGAGAATGCAGAACTGCCTGAAAATGCTGAAAATATGCAGATCATTCGTCAGCCAGCAGACAATATATATGTTGCTGCTTCTTCTGCAATGGATCTATTCTACAGCACCGGAAGCATCGGCAGTGTATATTTCACTTCAACCAAACAGTCTGACTGGGGATTGCCGTATATCCGTGAGCTTATTGATAACGGAGATATCTTTTATGCCGGAAAATACAGCGCACCGGACTATGAAATGCTTCTTGAAGGAGAATGCGGACTGGCAGTTGAGTCTACGATGATATATCATGCACCTGAGATAAAAGAACAGCTTGAAGCCCTTGGAATACCGGTCATAGTCGAGCGGTCAAGCTATGAAACTGATCCTCTTGGGAGAATGGAATGGATAAAACTGTACGGTTTGATCACAGGTCATCTCAAAGAAGCAGAAGATTTTTTCAATGAACAAAATGAAAGAGTAAAATCTGTTTCAGAAAAAACCCAAGCTGATCCTGAAACGAGAACAGTGGCATTTTTCTCAATAAATCCCAATGGTTATGTAACGATCCATAAGCCCGGTGACTATGTTTGCAGAATGATAGAAATGGCAGGCGGGAAGTATATTTTCACTCCTGAATCGCTTGACACTGAGGAAAACTCTCTTTCCACCATGAATCTGCAATGGGAGAATTTTTACGAAACTGCTAAAAACGCAGATGTTATAATATATAACAGCACGATCGAAGGTGAACTTGAAACTCTTGACCAGCTGATCTCCAAAAACAGTCTGCTGACGGATTTCAAGGCTGTTCAGAATGGAGAAGTCTGGTGTACGGGTAAAAATATGTTTCAGCAGACAAGCGGTGCAGCTGATATGATCTGTGATATAAACAATATCCTGACAGACAGCACTGAAAATACCGAATATCTCCGAAGACTGGAGTGAGAAATGAATAACAGAAAAATCAGGTATGCAGCTATGTTCATCACACTTGCGGCTTTGTTGATCACACTGACAGCTGTTAACCTTCTGACAGGAAGTGTCAGTTTCAGCTTTTCCGAAGTTATAGATGTGATCACAGGAAATTCTACTGACACAACAGCAGAGAAGGTCATTCTTCAAATACGTTTGCCGAGGATAATTGCAGCAATGATACTTGGGGGAGCGCTGTCGCTTTCGGGATTAATGCTGCAAAGCTTTTTTTCAAATCCGATAGCCGGTCCTTTCGTGCTTGGAATATCCTCCGGTGCAAAACTTACAGTTGCGCTGGCAATGATAATATCTATGAGTACTGGTATCATTATGAACTCAGCTTCAATGATAATCGCAGCATTTATAGGTTCTTTGGCTGCAACCGCTGCAATCCTGGCGGTTTCAGGAAAAATGAAGAATATGTCATATCTTATAATATGCGGAATAATGATAGGATATATTTGTTCAGCAATTACGGAGCTGGCAGTGACTTTTGCTGATGATTCAAACATAGTAAATCTTCACAACTGGTCAATGGGTACATTTTCTTCTACAAGCTGGAAAGATGTTGCAGTAATGACATTTGTTGTCGTACCGGCATTTGCAGCTGCGTTTCTTCTGTCAAAGCCAATGAGTGCATATCAGCTTGGTGAGAGCTATGCTGAGAATCTTGGGGTTAATGTGAAACGCTTCAAAACTGCACTGATCATACTTTCAAGCCTGCTTTCAGCCTGTGTTACCGCATTTGCTGGACCTGTATCATTTGTCGGAGTTGCAGTGCCTCATCTTGTAAGGAGCATATTCAGAACCTCAAAACCAATAATCATAATACCTGCATCATTCATAGGAGGAGCCGTTTTCTGTTTGTTCTGCGATCTTCTTGCCAGGACAGTATTCTCACCCACAGAGCTGAGCATAAGCACAGTTACGGCAGTATTCGGCGCACCGGTCGTATTATGGATAATGCTAAGACGATCTGCAAACAGAAACTATGAAGCATAAGAGGTGAGTATTATTGTCGCATATCAAAACAGAAAATCTATATGTTGGTTATAATAAAAAAATAATCGCTGGGGATATTAGCTTCAGTATCAGCAAGGGTGAGATACTCACTATTATCGGACCTAATGGATGCGGAAAATCCACACTGCTTAAAACTGTTGCCTCTCAGCTTGAACCGCTTTCCGGATCAGTATATTTATCCGGTAAAAGCAAAATAGATATAACTGAAAAAGAACTCGCACAAAAAATGTCTGTAATGCTTACAGGAAGGCTTAAAGCTGAACTTATGACCTGCCGTGATGTTGTAGAAACAGGAAGGTATCCATATACAGGAGTGCTGGGACTGCTGACTGAAAATGATAATAAGATCGTGAATAAAGCTCTTGAAACTGTTAACGCACAGGAGCTTGCGGATATTTATTTCAGTCAGCTAAGTGACGGTCAGAAACAGCGCATCATGCTTGCAAGGGCAATTGCTCAGGAGCCGGAAATACTCATTCTTGACGAGCCAACTAATTTTCTTGACATAAAGTATAAGCTTGAACTGCTGACAATGCTGAAAAAGCTGTCATCAGAAAATGAAATATCTATCATCATGACACTTCATGAACTGGAGCTGGCTAAAAAAGTGTCTGACAAGGTGCTGTGCATAAAAAACGGCAAGCCTGATAAACTTGGCGCTCCGGATGAGGTATTCACATCGAAGTATATATGCTCACTGTTTGACATTTCATCAGACAGCTATGAATTATGGTATAAATGATAAATGTGGGAATGTACAATTATTATTAATATTTGTGCAATCCTACAATTTTTTTGCTTTTTACTGTATTAAATCGCACATAAATCATGTAATTAACGTTATTATTTATTAAATATTATCTGTCAGGATAAGATATACATAAAAAAAGTAAAAATTTACAAAAAAACTCTTGCTAAATATAGAATAATGTGTTATAATAGTTAAAGTGCATTGACATCACTGTGCAATTAATCAATAAAGGAGAATTAACATGAAAAAAGTTATAATTATCGGCGCTGGACCTGCCGGTCTGACCGCTGCATATGAACTTCTTAAGGACGGATCCGGAGAGTATGACGTAACTGTACTGGAAGAATCCAACTGTATCGGCGGTATCTCTAAAACCGTAAACTATAAGGGTAACCGTATGGATATGGGCGGACACAGATTCTTCTCAAAAATGCCGGAGGTAAACGAGTGGTGGAGCAAAATGCTTCCTCTTCAGGGTGCGCCTTCGTATGATGACAGACTCCTCAGAAGAAGAGTTAACATTGAGCCGGGCGGTCCTGACCCTCAGAAGGTCAACCGTGTAATGCTTAAAAGACGCAGAGTTTCAAGAATTCTCTTCAATGATAAATTCTATGACTATCCTGTATCACTTAAGCCTGAAACTATCAAGAACTTCGGCTTCTTAACTACAATGAAGGTCGGTTTCAGCTACCTCGGTGCAGTTATTCATAAGCGTCCGGAGACAAATCTTGAAAACTTCTATATCAACTGCTTCGGCAAACAGCTTTACTCCATGTTTTTTGAATATTATACAGAAAACCTCTGGGGCCGTCATCCCAGCGAGATCGACGCTTCATGGGGCGCACAGCGTACAAAGGGTCTTTCTATCGTAGGAATCATTAAGGATTTCTTCGGCAAGCTCTTTAAGGTAAAGAACCGTAAGGTCAACACCTCTCTGATCGAAGAATTCAAATATCCTAAGCTTGGTCCCGGTCAGCTCTGGGAAGTTACTGCTGCTGAGATCAAAAAGCTCGGCGGTAATATCATAATGGAAGCCGGAGTTACTAAGCTTCACAAGAATGCTGACAATGTTCTCATTGGTGTTACTTACGTCAAGGACGGCGAAGAAATACAGCTCGACGGTGACTATGTAGTATCTTCAATGCCTGTAAAGGATCTTGTTGCCGGTATGAATGACGTTCCTGCTGATCCTGCAAGAATTGCTGCTGGTCTTCCTTACCGTGACTATATGACTCTTGGTGTGCTTGTTCCAAAGCTTAAGCTCAAGAATCAGACAAATATGAGAACAGTCAGCAATATTGTTCCTGACTGCTGGGTATACGTTCAGGACAGACGTGTTAAAATGGGACGTTTCCAGATCTATAACAACTGGTCACCATATATGGTCAAGGATCTTAAGAATACTGTTTGGCTTGGTCTTGAATATTTCGTAACAGAAGGGGACAAGTTCTGGAATATGACAGAAGAACAGTTCTCTGCATTCTGCGCTAAGGAAATGGTAAAGCTTGGTCTTATTGAAAGCACTTCTGATGTTCTCGATACACACATGGAAAAGGTAAAGAAAGCCTATCCCGCTTACTTTGATACCTATGAAGAAATGGATACACTTATTGATTACCTCAATACTATCCCGAACCTCTTCTGCGTTGGAAGAAACGGTCAGCACCGCTACAATAACCTCGATCACTCTATGGTTACTTCCTTTGAGGCTGTTAAGGATATCAAGGGCGGCATCACCGATAAATCCAACGTTTGGAGCGTAAATACCGAAAAGGAATATCACGAGGAGAAGAAGAATGGCTAATTCTCAGTTTCAGGAGATAAAGGATATTCTTCGTGAACGCAAGATCGGAAAGCTTTTTGTAGGAGATACTGAGAATACTTTCATTCAGTTTTTCAGATATTTATTTGTGGGCGGACTTGCAACAGTTGTTGACTGGGCTGTGTCCTATATACTGTTCAAGTTCGTATTCCACGAAAGTCTGGCTGTTGTCGCAAATTCTCTTTCGTTTGTAGCAGGACTGATAGTCAATTATATTATCAGCACCTTCTGGGTATTCAAGCCTGATAAGACCAAATCAAGATTTGTTGAGTTTATACAGTTTGCAGCGATAGGTCTTGTGGGACTGCTGCTTACTATGGGTATAACAAAGCTGTTTGAGATATGGCTGGCTGATAAGACAAGCGCTTATCAGATCATAGCAAAGATAGTCTCCACAGGAGTAGCTTTCTTCTGGAATTTCTTTGCAAGAAAGATCCTTCTTTTCTCCAAAAAATCTAATCATTCTACTAAAGGTGGTGAGCCGAAAAATGAGTGATGAAAAAGAACTCAAAAAGGATGAAGAAGTGCTTGAAGAGTCTGGAAAAGCTAAAGAGATCACGTCAGATCAAAAGCTTCCTTCGGCTGACAGCGCTTCCACTGATCAGCAGGTCGATCAGAATGAAACTGAACCCGCTGCGAACAATAATGAACCGGCTGCTGAACCTGTACCGGAAAGTACTGGTGAAAAGATAAGACGCATCTTCAAAAGTGCCTGTGATTCAGTCAATAACGGCGACAGCAAATTAATGAAAACCTTATCATATTTTGTTCCTTCGCTGTTATTTGTTTTCACAATGATCACTATGGTGTATTTTATAACATCCGGCTATAAGATCGAATTCCATGCCGATTGTACAGATACGATCATGTGGGCGAATGCGTCTATTGAAGGCGATGCTGTATATGATACCAATTTCGGATATGCCTGTTTTCTTCC